>CAMLDH010000044.1 GCA_946478765.1 uncultured Oxalobacteraceae bacterium
CGCACCCTGCGCGAGCACCTGACCCAAGGCGACACACTCAACCGCCAGCGGCTGGAAACCAACGCCCGCGAACTGGAGGCTGCGCTGCAACTGGTGAGGAGGGCTGCGCAAAGCCCCGATCTGTTTCGCCGCCGTGCCGTTCGAGGACCGCGGCGGTTACTTTCAGGGACGCTACTATCAGGACATCGCAATCGAGCGCGTGCTGGCGGCGATTGCCGACCAGAAGCAGCGCATCCTGCTGACGCTGGCGACCGGCACCGGCAAAACCTTCATCGCTTTCCAGCTCGCATGGAAGTTGTTCTACAGCCGCTGGAACCTGACCGACTGGAAAGCGAACGGCGAACCGACGCGGCGGCCGCGCATCCTGTTCCTGGCTGACCGCAACGTTCTGGCCGACCAGGCGTACAACGCCTTCTCGGCGATCCCTGAAGACGCGCTGGTGCGCATCGTGCCGGAAGACATTCGCAAGAAGGGCAAGGTACCGAAGAACGACAGCATTTTCTTCACCATCTTCCAGACCTTCATGAGCGGGCCACCCAAGGATGGCCATCCATCGCCTTATTTCGGCGAGTGCCCGTCGGATTTCTTCGACTTCATCGTGATTGAAGAATGCCATCGTGGCGGCGCCAACGACGAAAGCAACTGGCGCGGCATCCTCGACTACTTCGCTCCCGCCGCGCAGCTTGGCCTGACTGCCGCGCCCAAGCGCCGCGACAACATGGACACCTATACCTACTTCGACGAGCTTCTGGCACCCGGACGGCACACCGATGTCGGCCGCGCAGTTCCTGAGGGCGCTGTTCGGCAAGCTGCCGGAATGCTTCAAGGATGAAGATGCGTTGCGGGTCTTGTGGAGCACGCCGGATACACGCAAGAAACTATTGGAAGGACTCGCCGAAAAAGGCTTCGGCCACGATCAACTGGCCGAAATGCAGAAGATCATCGATGCGGAGAACAGTGACCTGTTCGACGTACTGGCGCATGTGGCGTATGCCTTGGCCCCGCTCACTCGCGAGGAACGCGCGGTCAGCGCCAAGTCTCTCATCAACGCGCGCTTCAACGACAAGCAGCAAGTCTTCCTCAACTTCGTGCTATTGCACTACGTCAGTATCGGCGTGGAAGAACTCGACCAGGCAAAATTGACCCCGCTCCTGCGTCTCAAGTATCACGATTCGATTGCGGATGCCGTAGCGGACCTCGGCAGACCAGATGAAATCGGAAGGGTGTTTGCTGGATTTCAGAAGTCTCTTTACCAGCAGCCGGTTATAGGCTGAGCATCAGCTCCTATCCACGGTTTGGGCCGAAAGCCGATTTTGCCTATGAAACCGGGCGTAGCAATACCGGGTCGTCACCCACCCAACGTCATCAAACTCGCATTATCCCCGGCCGCCGTCGTATTGACGCACAGCGCCCGTTCCGCCACCAGTCGCCACAACGGTATCGCCGTTTCTGCAAACGTTTCGATGACCGGCACCAGCGCGCCGTCACGTATGCGGTATTCCCGGTTGCAAAGACTGCCGCCAATTGATTCAATAAAGCGCTGACACCGGCCGCAGCACACAACACTGCACCGCGCGGCGCAGACGATATGGTATTGCGCTCGCCGGTCGGGCCCGGCAATATCAATGCGGTATTGACCATCGTCGCACGGGCCTATTGTTCGCCCAGCGCGGCAATGCATTCATGACCATGGGTCTTGGCCCATGTCAGCCGCCTGCGTGGGCACATAAAGCCGTGTCCACCCGACTGGACTGTCCGCTGGCGAATGCAACCTATGTTTTGCTCCTAAAGTGCTTGGTTAAATGCTCTTTGAATTTAAGTGGCGGGTTTTTCAAGAAGTTCGTTGGCGATTGGTTAAATTTTGTGATGAGAATTCTTAATCGGCCACTACTTTCAAGTTGAAGAAAGTTAAGTGTCTTGGGGAGCTTTTGCTGATCACATTTAATCAATACCTCAAATTTCCCAAGGTAGAATTGGTAGAAGTTAACCCCTTCAATCCTCTTCTTGCTCGGGTTCGTTATTAACTTAATGCCATCTTTCGGATACGAAATCACCACATCAAAGTTCTTGGTATAGAGGTCTTTGGTGGATTTCAAGGCATGTCGAGCCTCAAGTTCATACTTGCCTAGTGAGACTTGGCTAAACATAGGTTTGTTCGAGGAGTGGGCTCTCCAGAGCATTGAAATAAAGAACTTCTGTAGATAAGACGAGTGCCGAACCTCTATTTCCAAGCCGACCAGTTCATTTCCCTCTATAACATGATGAAATTTGTCCAACGAGGTTCGTAAAACATCAAGGGCGTAGTCGTCATATTTCCCATATTTTTTCTCACACTCTTGACACCAAATTTCTGTGTCATACATCCCGTCGTAACTGTGTTTTATATATTCACCAGGGCACAGTATTTTTAACGGTAAACCGTCCTTATTCTTAATATCTTCATAGAATCCGGCCGGGATGATATGAGCCTTTGGGTACTTCGTTGCCGGTTCGTCGCAAAACTTACAAACTCTCATCATAAATCCTCTCATCATAAATCAGCCAAGGGTGGGCAGGTAATGGGCAATCACTCCAGCTCGCCATCGTAATAAATAACATCGAGCATTGCGGCTCGTGAGTCCCATACTTTCCCATCAATGCCTGCAGGTCTTTCGACATTCCACCATTTAGACAACGTAATCGGCTCCACTACAAGTTCCCAGTAGTTTCTTAGATTTAAGGCTGATCGAGCGAAACCAAAATTTGCACTTAGCCTTGTGGCGTTCATGCTATCCACGCAGACGAAATAATCTGGTCGTTTCATCGCCAATAAGCGGCTTGCGGTGACAATACTTCCAGCTCTCGTCGAGTTTGAGAACGCCAGTCTGTACTCTTCAGAAAACCGGCCGTAATCGTCTTCGCTAACCTCGCCGATGGGTGGGATATTGTCTAGCGCAAGACTCAAGTGGACATCGTTTTGTACAATTCTGTTCTTAAACACACCTGCACCCTTCATCGAGCCGAACCACCCCCAATTCTTGTCCTTAAGGTCAGTACCAAGAATTTCTCGGCTACCTATGATCCCTGCAAGCGCTTTGCGCTCCAAGATATCCAAGTCGGAAAAACTTGTAACACGGCCCAATAGTTGGCGTGCGCCGTGCAGGACCGCAAGCCTTCTGTCAATCGCCCCGTTAGCAGCAGTTTGAAGCTCATTGAGGTAATCGTCCCAGGATGTGGTGAGTAATTTTGGATGTTTAGATTTGGTTGACGGGTGATACAACTTGGTCGCTTTCTTGATTGCCTTTCGGTGCTTTTGATTCGCTGCGTGTCGTAGCTCATATGCAGCAAGAAATTCTTCGTCAATTTCCTGAGATTCACGCCACCAAGAAGAAACACTACTCAAGATATCCCGAATAGGTTCGTCGTCAATGGTGCTCTCCAATAGTAGAGAAAATTCAGTATTTCGATACGTTCCGCCGTTCGTGAAATTTGCACTCCCAATGATTGCGGATACATTTCCGCCATCAATAAAGCAGTAGACCTTAGGGTGGAAAGTAGCCATCGTCGTGTTGCTCATGACGTGTACCTTCTTGAAGGCTTTAACGCTCCGCAAAAAATTTGGGCTTGTTTGTGCAAAATCTGTCCCAATGACGATCTTGCGAATTTTGTGTTTGTTTGCAACGAGGATTTCAGAAAACGCTGTGTCCGTGGCCCATGCAACGGCCCAATGATATTCAGTCGCTTTCAACATCAACCGCTTAAGCTGACTTCCGACTTGTTTCGCGCCAAGACAAGTGATTTTCATTTTTAAACTCCAAATATCTCTTCCCAATGTGACGTCAACACGTCCTTACCTTGCCGCTAACCGCTCGAACGCTAACGTCGAGACCGGCGGCGAAAAATGCCGCCGCCTGAGAAAGTTGCCAAGACCGCGCATCTCGCGCCACGCTGGCGCGAGATATCTTCCTGTAAAACCGTGCACGCGGAGAGGTATTCTCCGTCCGATATTATTTCTGGGCTGCCGTCGGCAAGGGTTGTAATGAATTGAAAATGTGACTGACGCCGACCGTATTTGTCCTGTGGCAGGCAAAACAGTTATTCAACTGATTCTTGAGCGTGACGTACGTTTCCATTGTTGTGTTTGCCAAGCTGCTGGTCCCGACTTGATTGGACGGCACGGCCTCCATCGCAGTCGGCGGTGCACCGCCATCGGTCCAGGTTGCGCCGATAAACAGGTAGTTTTTACGGATGTCGCTCGGCGCCAGCATGCCTCGAACATTGTTGTTGATGGAGATGATTTCTGTATTGGACGCCGCTGCGCTGCCGGCGATCGGGTTGGGGCTTGTGGTATTGGCGCCCCATGGAAACAGCCGCAGCGTGTCGCTTGGGGAGACGGTATGGCCGGCAGTGGGTTTCAGGTTCAGGCCGCTTGGTCCGGCCGCCCTCATGTGCTCAACGTTGAATAGACCATGATAGGTATTCGACGCAAAGGCCATTTTGGGTGGCACGGTTCGCGCAACCGTTTTTGTTTTGCCGGATTTGTCGATATAGGTGTATTGCGCGTTCGGCGTATTGTCCTGGTGCTCGAAAGTGGCCCAGATCATTTCCGGATGGCCCTGGACGCTGCCGACGACATGCATGCCTACCAGCGCAAGCAAGGCAGTCTTGGTCCCGTTCTGGGTCCAGGTCGGTTTCGATTTGTCATAGGTTGGAATGATGCCGGTCATCGTCACGTATTTCTTCTTGTCGAGACCACTGGCCTCGATCCATGCCGACTTCACTTCAATGGTCAACGCATTCGGGTCTGGAATCGTCTTGCCGATACTCGTGGCGTACGCGACGATGCTGTCCAATGCCGCTTGCGTGGTGGGAAACTGCAGGGTCTGCGCCGGCGGCTGGTTTTGCGTGCGGAAATAGGCGTACACGTCGTTGACTTGCATCGCGTAATACACAAGCTTGCCATTTTGCGTCATCAACGCTGCGCCGCCGTTGCCACTGCCGTCGGCTTGGCCGACGCTGGTATCGACCGGCTTGCCGGTGCGAACCGCCAGCGTCTTGATCAGCCCCGGTGTGTTGGGTATCAAGGTATTGTTTGAGACGGTATAAAAAATCGGCGAGTCAAACACGCGCCCGCCGGTGCCGCCGTAGCTCGCCGGTGCAGGCGAGTTCAGCCACAGGAACATCTGTTCCGACCATTGATAGAAGTTGCAGTTGACGGTGTTCGGCGCCGGAGGATTGGGGACGGTGGTGGAAAACGTCACGCTGTTAGCGGGATTTACCAAGCCATTCGGCGTGACCTTGTTGGCTTCAAACCATGTGCTGAAATTGGCTGGCGTCACCGTACATGTTGACTTGGCATTCGGCGGTACGGGCGTTTGCGCACTGACGCCTTGCGCTGCCAAAAACAGGGTGACGGCTGCCAGCGCTATACGGCAATCGATCTTTAACTTCCGGCCCGACGCTGCTATTTTCTTATTTGTGGATGTATGGCTGATTACGCGGCAGAACGGTTTTGCAATATTCACTAATTTCCCCTTTTGACGATGGATTGAACAATCTCTGCACATGCGTATATCCCGCTCGGATGCTGATCCGGGCGGGATATTGAAAAATGCTTTTGTGCAAGATCAAAGGGGATTGTGGCTGGTTTCCTATGAGAAACCTATCCCATGAACATGGGGGGCATTGCGTTTATTCTTTGAAGCATGGGGGGCGATGTCAGCGAGTACTGCTCACCCACCCAACGTCATCAAACTCGCATTACCTCCGGCCGCCGTCGTATTGACGCACAACGCCCGTTCCGCCACCAGTCGCCACAACGGTATCGCCGTTTCTGCAAACGTTTCGATGACCGGCACCAGCGCGCCGTCGCGCGCCGCCAGCAACGGCCGCAGTGTGTGCGTTTGCGATGTCTCCACCAATGCCAGATGCAAATCGACGTTGGCCAACCGGGTCTGGTCGACAACACGAATCGCATCGCGCACGCGATGCGGCAAACCGGAGGGAATCAAGTCGGTCGCAGAGACCCTCACGTATGCGGTATTCCCAGTTGCAAAGACCGCGGCCAATTGATTCAATAAAGCGCTGATACTGGCCGCAGCACACAACACCGGACCGCGCGGCGCAAACGACATGGTATTGCGCTCGCCGGTCGGGCCCGGCAATACCAATGCGGTATTGACCATCGTCGCATGAGCGTATTGTTCGCCCAGCGCGGCGATGCGTTCATGGCCATGGGTCCTGGCCCATGTCAGCAACACCTCCAGCAATGACGTGTCGGCGCTGGTGGAAACGCCATGGATCGTATGCGCGCCCAGCTTGACAGTCGGATTGCGCTGCAGGCGCTTCAGATAAAGCGGCCCGCCCGCTTTCGGTCCGGTGCCGGATTTGCCTTCACCGCCGAAGGGCTGCACGCCGACCACGGCGCCGACGATGTTGCGGTTCACATAGATATTGCCGACATGGGCGTGCGTCGTGATGAAGTCGATCGTCTCGTCGATGCGCGAATGAATGCCAAGCGTCAAGCCATAACCCGATGCATTGATCGCATCGATCAACTGCGGCAATTCGTCGCGCGTATATCGGATCACATGCAAGACCGGTCCGAACACTTCGCGCTGCAATTCGGATAGCGACCCGATTTCGAGGACGGTGGGCGCGACGAACGTGCCGTGCTGTGTTACCGCATCGAGCGGCAATTGATAAAAACCCTTTGCATTCGCCTTGATGCAGTCGATATGCGCGAGTAGATTGCGCTGCGCTTCGCTATCGATGACCGGGCCGATATCGGTTGCCAGATGGTCCGGATTGCCGACGCGCAGTTCCTGCATCGCGCCTTGCAGCATATGCAACGTCTTGTCGGCGATATCGGTTTGCAGGCACAGTACGCGCAATGCCGAGCAGCGCTGGCCGGCGCTGTCGAACGCGGAAGTGATCACGTCCTGCACCACTTGCTCCGGCAATGCGCTGGAATCGACGATCATCGCATTCTGGCCGCCGGTCTCGGCGATGAATGGGATGTCGCATGATTCTTCCACGCAGCGCTTGGCCAGAGCGCGATTGATGATGTGCGCCACTTCGGTGGAGCCGGTGAAGATCACGCCGCGCACGCGTCGGTCGGCCACCAGTTTCGCGCCGACGGTTTCACCGCTGCCGGGCAGGAATTGCAATGCGCCGCGCGGGATGCCCGCTGCATGCAGCAACTGTACCGCGCGGTATGCGATCAGCGGCGTTTGCTCGGCAGGTTTCGCCAGCACCACGTTGCCGGCGGCCAGCGCTGCGCTGACTTCGCCGATAAAAATCGCGAGCGGAAAATTCCACGGGCTGATGCATACCACCGGTCCGAGCGCCAATGGGCTCGGCGTGCCATGCACCTGCGCCGCGTAATAGCGCAGGAAATCGACTGCCTCGCGCACTTCGGCAATCGCATTCGGCAGCGATTTTCCGGCTTCGCGTATCGCCAGCGCCATCAATTCCAGCTGATGCGTTTCGAATAGATCGGCAGCGCGCATCAATGCATCGGCGCGGTCGGCCGGCGACATGGCTTGCCAATCCATCGCATAGGCTTCGGCCGCCGCCAGCGCCGTGTCGACATCGGCGCCATTGGCCTGGACGACTTCACCCACCGCATCGCGATGGTCGGCCGGGTTCAACACCGGCTGTACGTGCGTCGCAGCCACGCTGCCATCGAGCAGCGGATGCGCATGCCACTGCTGCGCGCCGAATTGCGCGAACATCGCATCGATGGTGCGCAACACGTCTTCATTGCTCAAATCGATACCGGCGGAATTCTTGCGCTCGGCGCCGTACAACGCGACCGACAAGGGGATATGCGGATGCGCTTCGCCGCCCGATTGTCCGGCTGCGTCGAACGGATCGGCGATCAGCGTATCGATCGATACCTGCTCGTCGACAATCTGATTCACGAACGACGAGTTGGCGCCGTTTTCCAGCAGGCGCCGCACTAGGTAGGCGAGCAGCGTCTCATGCGAGCCGACCGGCGCATAAATACGGCACGGCTTGTCCAGATTGCTCGCGCCGATCACCTGGTCGTACAGCGTTTCACCCATGCCGTGCAGGCACTGGAACTCGTAATCGGTGACCTGCCGCTCCTGCGCCCAGGTGTAGATGGTCGCCAGCGTATGCGCATTGTGCGTGGCAAATTGCGGATAAATCACCGCGGTGGATGCGAGCAGTTTTTGGGCGCATGCAAGGTAAGACACATCGGTATGGATCTTGCGCGTATAGACCGGATAGCCCGCCATGCCATCGACTTGCGCACGCTTGATTTCCGCGTCCCAGTAGGCGCCCTTGACCAGCCGCACCATGAATTTGCGGTTGCTTCTGTGTGCCAGATCGACCAGATAATCGATCACGAACGGACAGCGCTTCTGATACGCCTGCACCACGAAGCCGATGCCGTCGAAGCCGGCCAGATCGGCGTCGAACGCCAGCGCTTCCATCAGGTCGAGCGACAATTCGAGGCGGTCCGCTTCTTCCGCATCGATGTTCAAGCCGATGTCGTATTGCTTGGCGATCAGCAGCAAGGTCTTCAGGCGCGGCAACAGTTCCTGCATGACGCGTTCGCGCTGCGCGCGCGCATAACGCGGGTGCAATGCGGATAATTTCACCGAGATGCCGGGACCCTGCTTGATGCCGCGTCCATTGGATGCGCGGCCGATTGCATGAATGGCATTCTCATATGCTGCGTAATATTTCGCGGCATCGCTATCGGTCAGCGCCGCTTCGCCCAGCATGTCATACGAGTAACGATAACCGCGCGCTTCATTGGCGCGGCTGTTGGCGAGCGCTTCATCAATGGTTTGCCCGGTCACGAATTGATTACCGAGCATGCGCATCGCCAGATCGACGCCTTTGCGGATCAAGGGTTCGCCGCCTTTCGCGATCAGCTTGGTGAGCGCCGAGCCGAGCCCCTGCTCGCTATTGGTGCCGACCAGTTTGCCGGTGATCAGCAAACCCCAGGTCGCGGCATTGACGAACAGCGATGGCGATTCGCCCAGATGGCGGCGCCAGTCGCCCTTGCTGATCTTGTCCGCAATCAGGCGGTCCGCGGTTTGATGGTCCGGTATGCGCAGCAAGGCCTCGGCCAGGCACATCAGTGCGACGCCCTCTTCCGACGACAGCGAGAATTCATGCATGAGCGCATCGACGCCCGACGCGCGGGTGCGCTTTTCGCGCACCGATTCGACCAGTTTGCGCGCCAGCGTCTGGCTGGCGGTGTGCGAAACGGCGCTTACCGCCGTCTGCGATTGCAGCCATTGCACCGCTTCGCGTTCGTCGCGGCGATAAGCGGCGGTGATGGCGGCGCGCAAGGGGCTCGGATCCTGCAGGATCTCGGCATGCAGGGCGGCGAACGGAAATGATGCGGCAACCGGCGCCGAGGCCGGACGGGTGCTAGTAAGCATGGCGTAATGTTCTTTCAAAGAAAATCGGGACAATCGGGCCGATAAAACGAATGCCGGTCCGATTCAATGATTCGATTGTAGGTGGGATTGCTGCAGATTAATTTTGGTAATCGAGAGTGCTATCAGAATTTTCTATTTAATGAGACAATTCTGCCGAAGAAAATTTTTAGGTTTTTCCCTCATGCTCGACAAGATAAGCAAAAAAATTCTGACGGAATTGCAGAATGACGGCCGCATCAGCAATGTTGAACTGGCCACGCGGGTGAACTTGTCGCCAGCCGCATGTCTGGAGCGCGTGCGCAAATTGCAGGAAGCCGGCTACATCATCGGTTATACCGCGCAACTCAATCCGCAACTGCTCGATGTCTCGTTGCTGGTGTTTATCGAAGTGGTGCTGGACCGCACCACGCCGGAAGTGTTCGATGCCTTCAAGCGCAGCGTGCAAGTGATTCCGGAAGTGCTGGAGTGCCACCTGGTGGCCGGCGGTTTCGACTACCTGATCAAGGCGCGCGTGAAAGACATGAGCGCGTACCGCGAATTTCTCGGCAAATCCCTGCTGCAGCTAAAAGGCGTACGCGAGACGCATACCTATGCGGTGATGGAAGAAGTGAAGAATACCTCGAAGCTGCATATCAAATAATCCGATAAGCCGCTTGCAGGGGGCTTGTTTAATCAGGGCTTATTTAACCACTCTGGTACGCTCCACCGCATCCCCCGTCATTGCACTCAAGCGCTCGCGCAGCCACTTGTGCGCCGGATTGCGCGCATCGCGCTCGTGCCACAGCATATCCACGTGCACGTCGGGCAATTTGAAGGGCAATTCCTTCATGATCAAGGCGCCGGTCATGCCTGTCGATCCGATCAGATGACGCGGCAACACGGTAATCAGGTCGGAATTCGACACCACTCTGCCTGCCGTAAAAAACTGGTTTACCGTCAACAGGATGCGCCGCTCGCGATTGATTTGCGCCAGCGCTTCATCGCTCAAGCCGTGCGCGCGTCCCGAGAAGCTCACCAGCAAATGATTGGCGGCGCAATAGGCATCCAGCGTCAATTCCTGGTCGGCCAATGGATGGTTCTTGCGCATCACGCATACGTATTGGCCGGAATACAGCCGCTCGTGCCGGATCGGCGTATCCGGCCCGCCCGCCAATTGCGCGACCACGCCCGGAAAAAACCCGATCGCCAGATCGATATCGCCGCGCAACAGCATCGGCCGCGGCTCACGTGTCGTCAGCGGCACCATGCGTACATTGACGCCCGGCACCTCGCTTTCGATTGAGCGCACCAACGACGGCAGCCACAGCACCGCAGTCGCATCTGCCATTGCCATGCGAAAGGTCGCATGCACTTTGGACACGTCGAAAATCGTCGGCGCGACCGCTTCTTCCAGTGCCGACAACGCTTTCCTGACCGTCGGCCACAATTCCTCGGCGCGCGGCGTCGGCTTGACGCCGTGTGCGGTACGGATCAGCAACTCATCGCCCAGCGCGTCGCGCAAACGCCGCAGCGCATTCGACACGGCCGGCTGCGTCATCGCCAGGTGGCCGGCGGCGCGCGTCAGGTTCTGTTCGGTCATCACCGCGTCGAATACGCGCAACAGGTTCAAATCAAGGGTCAGGAAGCTCATTGTTGTTATACGGAAATAAAAATCAGGATAAGAATTGCGGCTGAGCAGCTATGATATTCATAAATAGTATAGCCGACATGAGGATTTAAAATTGGATTTATAACTCTGAAATTCCTACACTGCAGTGCAGCAAAACGATGATTATTGATGCGTTGATTAGGAATATTCCATGTCTATTTTAGCTATTACCTTGCCTGGCAGCACCCTTGCCCACGTCGCCCGTCCTTTATTCGGCTTGGGCATTTTCGCTACCCTGATTTTTGTGTTCAAGCCGCTCGCCATCGGTTTGTTGCGCGCTGCACTGCCGCTGCTGAAGCCGCGTCAATCGCTCGACCAGAGCAGGCGCCGCAACAACCTGCGCGGCGTGTTGATGCTCAATCGCATGGCCAACGAGCTTGATAGGACACAACCGAACTTGGCCACAGAACTGCGTTTGCTGGCATCGCGCGGTTAATGGTTAATGCCAATCACACCTGTTTTTCGGCGGTCGCCATGCGCTTGTTATCCACCTGAACGACCGCAAAAATTTGCGACTGCGACGAGAAATGATAACGCAGCGTGCGGTGCGAGGATGGCAATAACCCGCAGGAAAATTTGTACTGCATCGTGATTCCGGCCAAGGACAGTCAGCCTTCCCGGGTCGCGCAGATTCAGACGCAAAGGGTTTTCAAGAGCCGGCCTTGGTGCGAACACTGTCGTACGCTACACCAGCAATGCCGCGGTCTGCGCCGCGATCTCGGCGCCCAGCGCCACGCCCATCCCGTTGCATCCGAAGCCGAGCGCAATGCGTTCCGATACGCGGCGCACGATCGGCTGCTTGTCAGCGGAAAATCCCATCACGCCGGACCAGCGGTGCTCGATCGCGCATTCGCGATCGGGCAGTATCGTGCCGTGCAGCAGCCGCTCCAGCGCGGTCTGGACCGTATCGGTCAGCGCCATGTCGGTTGTCGCTTCCGCCGCGATATCAAGGTTGCGGCCGCCGCCCAGAAGCACGCGCGCACCGACATTGCGGAAATAAAAAAAGCCCTGGTCGAGATGGTAAGTACCGCGCCACGGCAAGCCGGCGATCGGCGCGGTTACCAGCACCTGCCCGCGCCCCGGCACGATGCCGGCGTCCGGCAGCAGCGCGCCGGTAATGCCGTTGGTGCACACGGCCACACGCGGCGCACGGAATGCCAGGCCGCGTGCACCGGCCACCCGTATCCGGACTTCGGTACCCGTTTCATCGAGCGCCTGCACCTGCGCGCCGGTATGGATTTCAATCCCCTGCTCCGCCGCCAGCCTGGCGAGCGCGCGCATCAGCCGGCCCGAATGCACCTGTGCCCCCAATGGATTTCTGACCAGCGCCTTGACCTGCGATCCAAAACCGCTGTTGCGCAAGCCCGCGTCGTCGAGTGAAAACACCGTTTGACCGAACAGCGGCCGCAGCTTGTCGTTGACTTCATCGACCCGCTGCAGTGCCGCAAGATGCGTCTCGGGCAAAAGTTCGTAGCCGCCCAAACCTTCATAACCCATCGCGCTGTCATTGAGCCGGCGCCGCAGCCGCTGCAATCCGCGCCAGCGCCGCTCCACCAGCGCCAACGCGGCCGCGTCGCCCATCGCGTCGATATCGGACAGGATCTCGGTGAGGCTGCCGAAACACGCGAAGCCGGCATTGCGGCTCGATGCGCCGGCCGGCAAGAGGCCGCGCTCCAGCAGCATGATGCGGTCGCGCGGGCGACGCGAGCGCAATTCCAGCGCAGTCTGCAAGCCGATCAAGCCGCCGCCGACCACAATGAAGTCGGCATCGAGCATCGCGTCGTGCTCCCAGAAACTGACATGCAGGGGCAGGGTCTCCATGGCGCGATTGTAGAACGAAATCCGCTCTCAGCCTTTCCCTTGTCTATAGGCCCTCGATCAGCCTCTGCGTATCCACCACGCGCAGCTCCTTGCGCACCGGCATGCCATTCTCGATGAACCAGCGCTGCACCACAAACGGCGCCAACCCGGTTTCCTCGCGAATCGCGAATTGAAAGATCGCATCCCACGCGGTGTCGCGCGGCATGACCCACACCACTTGGCGGCCGTTATCGGCGCGAATGCCGGCGTGCTGCAGATTGGGCCGAATGCGCTCCGCGCGCTGCTCGCGCGTTTCTGCATACACGCCGTTGGCATCGGGCGTGGGCAACACCAGCGGCACCCTCTTCTGCGCCAGCGACGAGGCACGCGTCTTGAACTTCGCCCACGGCCCGATCAGGATCTGTGTGACGAGATGCAATTCCTCGTCAGTCAGCGGCGCATCGATGTAATAACAGGAAAGGACAAAAGGCATGGGATCGGATGCGGGTGTTCGGATGTTCACCGCACATCAAGAGCAAGGAGCGTTCATTTTAAATGACTTCGATGTCCGGCAGGTTCTCGGCAACCTGCTGCACCGACGTGAATTCCGTCAATGCTTTCACGATCACCGGCAAAGGCTCCGGCCAAATTTCGGGAAGATCTCTTTCCTGCGGGCCGATAATCGGAAACGCCAGTCTTTCCATTGGTGGAGAAAACGCCGCATCCACACCCGGCTTGTTCCCTCTTGCATCGATGCGATACCAGCCGTGCTGCTTCAGATACACGGCATTCAAGCCATGCAGGCAAAACGGCGGCCCCTCGGTGCCGACCGCAAGCCGCTGATAGCACAGACCGGTCGGAATGCCGTTCGCGCGCAACAGTGCCGCCAGCAGATGGCTTTTTGCGTAGCAATAGCCGGTGCCGTGTTGCAAGACTTCGGATGCGCTGCAGGTAACGGGGTTGCGCTGATAGTCGTTACTGTGCTTGATCGCGTCGCGCACGAATTCGAAGCAGCGCTGCACGAGCATTTCTTCCGAGGTGCAGCCGGCGGCGAGCTCGGCGGCTTTTTGTACGACCTTCGGGTGATGCGCGTCGATGTATTTGCTGGAGGCGAGATAGCGGTGCATTGAATGGGAATGGATAGGAGCGCGCACCGGAAAACAGCGATGCGCGCGCTCGTTGCAAAGGCCGTGATGTTGGCAGTAGCTTACCACCCCCGGCAATTTTCAACGGATTGTTAATATCTTCATCCAGCAAAAAGGCGCGATCGGTTTGCCGCCGCGCTTTCGCTTTCGCCATCGCTGCATCATTGAAGCAGAAATGATGCTTCACGTTTTGCCATCAAAACCTGTAATTGATCCCCACGCGCAGCACCGGATACGCGCTGTACTTGCGCGCCTCGTCATTCAACGCGCGTCGCTCGCGCTCGACGTCCGCCGCGAATAAATTACAAGCCAGCGCCGGGGCGGTGCAGTCGCGGTTAGCCAGCGTGGTATTCGGCGCACCCTGGAACAAGACGCCGAGGTCGACCGAAAATGACCAACCCTTTTCCTTCCCGGCCGCATTGCCCCAACCGATGCCGAGATACGGCGCGGCCTTGCGGAAGTTGACGCGGCCTTCGACCCTGCCCGCGTCGGCGGCGGTGTAGGTGCGGCCGAGGAGGGTATAGCGGCCGGGCAGATTCGACTTCATTTGCACGTCAATCTGGTTGCCGTTATAAACCAGCCCGCCGGTCAAGCGGAACACGCTGTCGCGCATCGGATACCAGTCGAGCAGCGCGTCATAGGTATTCGTTTTGAGCTTGAGCTCGTAATCCATGCCGGTCAGGCCGGTGGTGCTGAAGCGGTGCGTATAGCCCAGATAATTGGCGCCGAGGCGGGCATTCAGGGTGCTTGTCAGCGGCACGGTTGCGTGCGCGCCGACACCGGTGGAGCCGAGATTGCCGGTCACGCCGACTTCTGCGCGTGCCTGTACTGCCGTGATCAATCCCGCAACCACGGCCAGCGTCGTTAATGTCTTCTTCAATGTCGAATTCCTGTGAGTGGCGAATGAATGGTCAGGTCAATTTCGACAACACAGAGAATCGCCTGAGACAGAACGCTAGGACTGCATCAATCCTGCTCGGGTTCCGTTGGTTTTACCTATCGGGAGACGACCGTTTTGACATGCTTGTTTGAAGACTAAGGGCTGCTAACAAAAGAACAAAGGCACGACTGCTTGGCGCATATTCGCATATTCAACAGTGAGCGATCGAACCGCCAACGCTGCGCCAGCGCGGTGGTGAAGTTGCAGAGCACGCTTTTAAAAATCGGCGATCACCTGAAGCGCCCGCTCCACATCCGTCCGATGCACATCCAGGTGCGTAACCCAGCGTATCCTCTTGATCGCACGCTCCTTCACTCTTTGCGTACCGCTCGTGACCCGCACATTGTTCGTCGCCAGATGCTGCACCAGTTCCGTGGCCAGGTCTGCCGCGACATCCATGAAGACGATATTCGTCTGCGCCGCATGCACGACGGTATTGCCCGCGAGCTTGGGATGAGAGGCCGCAATGCCGGCCAGCCCTTCCGCCAGCAACGCCGCATGCGCATGATCATCGGCCAGCCGCTGCACATTGTTTTGCAATGCATGGATTCCCGCCGCCGCCAGCAATCCTGCCTGCCGCATGCCGCCGCCCAGCATCTTGCGTGTGCGCCGCGCTTGCGCAATGAACGGTTTCGACCCCAGCAGCAAGGACCCGACCGGCGCGCCCAGCCCCTTGGACAGACACAGCGACACCGAATCGTACGACTGGCAGATATCCCTGGCCTGCTGCACCGGATCGGTCCTGTTCGTGGTCGCCAACGCAACCGCCGCGTTGAGCAGACGCGCACCATCGATATGGGTGCGCAAGCCGTGCCGTTGCGCGAGTTGGCTGACCTCACGCATGTAATTGAAGGGCAAGACTTTTCCGCCGGTAGTGTTTTCCAGCACAATCAAGCGTGTGCGCGCAAAATGCGGATCGTCCGGCTTGATCGCGCCTTCGATGTCGGCAAGCGCGATTGTGCCGTCCGCTTGATTTTCGAGCGGCTGCGGTTGAATCGATCCCAGCACCGCCATGCCGCCGGCCTCCCAGCGGTAGGTATGCCATTGCTGTCCGACGATTGCTTCATCGCCGCGCTGGCAATGCGTCATCAGTGCCATCAGATTGGTTTGCGTGCCGCTCGATGCAAATAGGGCCGCTTCAAATCCCAGCATGTCGGCCGCCATGTCCTGCAAACGGTTGACCGTCAGATCGTCGCCGAACACATCGTCGCCCAGGGGCGCATCCATCATCGCCTGCTTCATTGCGGCGCTCGGTCGTGTCACGGTATCGCTGCGAAAATCGCTCATGGTGCTGATCCTCATTCGTCTTCTGGAAAACAGATTATCCCGCTTCCAGAGAAAAAGATGTTTGCGCATTGAGAAAGCGATCTGTGCATATAATGCACAGATGAAATTGCCGCCCCTCGAAAACCTGCGCATCTTTGAAGCGGTCGCCCGCTTGCATGGATTTACTGCCGCCGCAGAGAGTCTGGCGCTGTCGCATAGCGCGGTAAGCCGCCGGGTATCCGCACTGGAAGCGCGCGTTGGTGTGCAGCTTCTGCAACGAAGCAGCCGCCAGGTCACGCTTACGCCGGCTGGAAAAATCCTGTTTGAAGCAGCGCAGGAAGCGCTCAAGTGCATCGCAGACGCCACCGCGGAAATCCGCCATCCGGCGCAGCAAGGTCCGCTGCTGGTGTCCTGCGAACGCTCGCTTGCGATGCGCTGGCTGATTCCGCGCTTGTCGGGTTTTCAGGATGCCCATCCCGAGATACCGGTGTATCTGTCGACCGGCGGCGGCCCGATCGATCTGATGCGTGAAAATATCGATCTCGCGATCCGGCGTGCCGACTTCAATCCCGGCCCGCAAGCGATCAGCGTGCCGCTGTTCATGGAATACGTCGGTCCCGTGATTGCGGCAGAAAGCGCGCGCCAGTCATCCAGAAGCGCAGGTTCGACCCGCCTGCATACGAAGGGACGGCCGGACGCATGGAATTTCTGGACGGCTCACGCCACCGCGCGCACAAGGAAATCGGTAGCGGATC
>CAMLDH010000045.1 GCA_946478765.1 uncultured Oxalobacteraceae bacterium
GCTCAAGCTTGGGGATGCCCAAGGCATCCCAAGCCAAATTCAAGGACACCAAAACGCCTAAGCATGGGGATGCCCCGGGAAGGCACTTGCCGCGCGCATTGGCGCCGACCGCGACGCCATCGCCGCACTGGAGAGCAAGACGGCGCTGCCCGAGCCGGATAACGTCCGTTCGATGCGGCGCGCATTGCGCGATGCCGGGATCGCGCATGCGATGCTGACCGACATCGTCGAAGTCAGCGACCCGCGCTGGCAAGGCGCAGTCGAAGGCGTGCTGCGCAGCTATGCCTTCGTCGTGCTGCTGGAGAATGCGCGCGACGCGGCGAGCGCTTATCGTCTGGGCGAAAAGGAGCGTTACGGCCATTTCATCGTGCCCGAGCGCATCGCCGCGCCTGCGGTGCAGGATCAGAGCCTGTTATCCGTGGTGCGCTTCACCGCCGCTGCGCCATCCTGGCTGATCGACCAGTTGGCGCGTATCACGCGCGTCGATTCGGTGGACGCCGCCACGCATCTGGCGTCGAATGAGGAATGGATCACGCCGGACGCCTATCACCGCGAGCGGCGCGGCGGCCGGTCGTTGTTCGTCGAGCCGGCGCGCTACCGCTTCGGCCAGGCCGGCCGCGCACAGCGGCTGGCGGCACTGCAGCAGTCATTGCCGAAGCTGGAAGCGGAAGAAGATCAGCTCACGCTCAAGATCAACAAGCTTGCCGGCGATATCGGCGCATTGAAGGCGCGCATCGCCGGCGTCGACGCCGCCAAGGAACTGATTGCGCGCCAGGCGGAATTCGAGGAAGCAGCGACCAGCGCAACGCCATTGAAAGCAGCACGCACCGAGATCGGCACGCGTCTGGGCGAACTCTACCCACTCACCAAGACGGCGACCGAAGAGCGAACACGCGCCGACGCCTCATGGCAGACTGCGAAGCGCATACTGGCCGAGAGCGAGGTGCATTTGCGCCAAACGCAGAAGCGGCACCGCGAAGAACGTACCGTGCACGTCGAGATGCTGCAGACCATGCGCCGCGACTGGCGGCACCTGCCGTTGGTCTGTCGCCGTTTGGCGCGGCGCATGACGCTGGTGGCGGAACACCAGAACGCGCATCAGGTGGATCTGCGTCTGAAGACGCTCGACACCGACCTGGCGCGCGAGGATTGGGAAACCGATGCCACCGTGGTCGATCAGCATGTGCGGCTGTCGGCGCTGCTGCAAGGACGGCAGGCCGAAACCGAGGAGCGCCGCTACCAGAACAACCGCGCGATCGAGGCCACCGACAACGCTCGCGGCGCATACATCGAACGGCTGCGCTACACCATCAAGACCTACAGCCGCAACATCAAGGAGCTGGGCGAACTGGCCGGCATCGAAGTGCATGCCGATCCGGTGCGGCTGGAGAACGACGATGTGCAGCTGGCGCAGGCCGGCCTGCATGTGCGCTTCAAGTTCGACGGCAAGGGGCCGATCGGCATGAACGACGGCGAGGCGTCGGGCGGCCAGCAGGTGATGAAGTCGCTGATCCTGCTGATCGGCCTGTTGAAGTCCGATGACGGTTCGGGCGGTTTCGTGTTCATCGACGAACCGTTCGCGCACTTGGACATCCGCAATATTCAGCTGGTCGGCGAATTCCTCAAGAACACCGACGCGCAATACCTGATGACCACGCCGCTGACGCACAACACCGACGTATACGATCCGTCCGAACTGACGCTCATCACCAGCAAGAAGAAAAAGGATTCGCCCTGGGCGCAGCCGATTTTCGTGCTGCAACGGCGGGCGCAAGCGTCTGAACGGGCAGCGTGAATGGCATGAGGGTCGATCGGATCTCGCGCGACAGGCAGCGCCGATTTGCCGACCTGTTCGACAAGGACGCGCTGGCCTTGCTGCCCGGTCGGCAACGCGCCTTATTGCAGAATGGTTGAAAAGCGATGGTCAGGTGTGGCGGTTAGAGCGGCTTTCGACCGCTCTCTCTGACCTTGAACAACAAGCTGGTAGTCGAGCGATCGTATTCAAAATCGATGGCGACCGCACGACCGCCATATGCCAGCACGGCCCTCCCCTCGGGAATCGACGTCATGTCGTAGTCGCCGCCCTTGGCATAAATCGCCGGCCGCGCCTCTTGCACCACCTGCAATGCCGTATCTTCGTCGAACGGGACCACCAGGCTGACGGCCTCCAGCGCAGCCAGCACCGCCATGCGGTCTTCGCATTGATTCAGCGGCCGGTCATCGCCCTTGCCCAGGCGCTTGACCGATGCGTCGGTGTTGACCGCCACCACCAGCGACGCCCCCAAGGCGCGCGCCTGCGCCAGATACGTCACGTGACCGCGATGCAGGATGTCGAATACGCCGTTGGTCAGCACGACCGGTTGCGGCAATTCTGCGACACGCGCGGCCAGGGCGGCACGGGTAGTTATCTTGTTTTCAAAATTTTGCATTTTTGTTTAAGGCGCAGGACACGCCGCGCTTGACTCACAAAAGGATTCACAAAAGAAAATAAAAAAGCCGCAAGAAAAACTTGCGGCTTCAGCTTGCCCGAGTCGCTCGATGTTGATGCTCAGACCGCTTTCGGCGTCAGGCGCGCGAGCACTTCCTTGCGATAACGATTCAGATCCTGCACCGATACAAAGGTACGTTCGAACAACAGCGACATATTGTGCAAAATGCGTTCGATCACTTTCTTTTCCCACTCGGCATCGAACTTGATCTGGCCATCGAGCCAACGCTCCAGCCAGCCCGGGTCCGGCAGGCGCGACTGTACCGTATCGTTCGGAAACAACGCCTGATTAACGTGCAGATTGGTCGGGTGCAAAGGCTTTTCGGTGCGGCGGGCGGAGGCCATCAATACGCCGATCTTTGCAAATGCAGCGCGTGCGGTATCGCCGACTTCGGTCAAGGCTTTTTTCATGTAGCGCAGATAGGCGCCGCCATGACGCGCTTCATCCTGGCTGATGATTTTGTAAATTTGCTTGATGACCGGTTCGGTGTGCCAATCGGACGCGCAACGATACCAGTGGTTCAGGCGGATTTCACCGCAAAAGTGCAACATCAGCGTTTCCAGCGGCGGCGCCGGATCGAACTCGAAACGCACGTTATGCAACTCTTCTTCGGTCGGCACCAGTTCCGGACGGAATCGGCGCAGGTATTCCATCAGCACCAGCGAATGCTTCTGTTCTTCAAAAAACCAGACTGACATGAAGGCTGAAAAATCGCTATCGCCCCGATTGTCACGCAGAAACATCTCCGTGGCCGGCAATGCCGACCATTCCGTGATCGCATTCATCTTGATAGTTTGCGCTTGCTCATCGGTGAGCAAGGACGCATCGAACTTGTCCCACGGTATGTCTTTTTCCATGCTCCAGCGGACTTGTTCGAGCGATTTAAACAGTTCTGGGTACAGCATACGCGCCTTAAAAATTTAGTTAAGCCCTTGATTCTACCAAGTAAATCGCTATTACACAGCCAACTGTGCATGGCAAAACCACGGTCATTTGCATCACGTTTGTTAAAGTGCAGAGTCCGGCCTACTTCTTTTGCCTGCGCCATGCCTGAAGTTTACACGCTAAAACCCGCCGTCCGCATTCCAAAAACAGTCTGGTTATTAGGCTTTGTCAGCCTGCTGATGGATATTTCTTCCGAGATGATCCATGGCTTGCTACCGGTTTTCATGGTGACCGTGCTGGGCGCCAGTGCCATGACTGTCGGCGTGATCGAAGGTGTGGCGGAAGCGACGGCGCTGATCGTCAAAGTGTTTTCGGGCGTGCTCAGCGATTACGTGGGCAAGCGCAAGTGGCTGGCGACCCTGGGTTATGGATTGGCGGCAGTCACCAAGCCGATGTTCGCGCTGGCGGGCAGTCCGGGGTGGATTTTCACTGCGCGCTTCATCGACCGTATCGGCAAAGGTATTCGCGGCGCGCCGCGCGATGCGTTGATTGCCGATGTAACGCCGCCCGCCATCCTCGGCGCCGCGTTCGGATTGCGCCAGTCGCTCGACACGATCGGCGCCTTTGTCGGTCCGCTGGTGGCGATGGGATTGATGCTGCTGTGGGCCAATGATTTTCGCGCGGTATTCTGGGCGGCCGTCATGCCGGCTTTTCTGGCGGTCGCACTGCTGGTCCTCGGCGTGCGCGAACCGGCACGCGCCAACGCAACGACCCGGCAATCCTTCCCGATTTCACGCTCGGCATTGGCAACGCTGTCACGGGATTATTGGTGGGTGGTGGCGGTGGGCGCCGCACTGACGCTGGCGCGCTTCTCGGAAGCATTTCTGGTGCTGCGCGCACAACAGGGCGGGCTCGCGTTGGCGTTGATTCCATTGGTGCTGATCGTGATGAATCTGGTCTATGCGCTGTGCGCGTATCCGCTCGGCGTGCTGGCGGACAAAATGCGCCACCGCACCTTGCTGGCATTCGGCATCCTGCCCTTGATCGCCGCGGATGTGATCCTGGCGCATAGCGGTCAACCCCTCTGGCTGGCCGCCGGCCTGATATTGTGGGGCGTGCACATGGCCGCAACGCAAGGCTTGCTGGCGGCGATGGTGGCCGCTACCGCGCCGCACGATTTGCGCGGCACGGCATTTGGCCTGTTCAATCTTGCCAGCGGCATCGCAATGCTGATCGCCAGCGCATTGGCCGGCGTATTGTGGGATCGGTTGGGGTCCTCCGCAACGTTTTATGCCGGTGCGATTTTCAGCAGTCTTTCGCTGCTGCTATTGCTGTTGCGCCGAGACTGCAATCCGGGCACTTCCGCCGTCTGATTTTCCGACCCGTTTCCTTTTTACCGTCCGCTTGTACAAATTGCGACGGCCGGCCCTTCGGCCTGCACAAAACAGAGGTTCCCGCCGGATTTAGTGTTTCTTGCCCAACGCCTCGCTGACATCAACCGGCGCGTCAAACTCTTGATCGGGTAATTGCTCCAGCGACGCGCACACCTCTTCATCGGCGCCCATCTTTTTCGCGTTTTCTATCAATGCTGCTTTCGTCGCTGGATAGTCGACGCCTTTCAGGAATTTTTGGATCTGAATGGGATTTACGTGAGACATGATTTTCTCCAGTAACAAGGGGTGAAGCATTGCTGCTGTCACCTATCGTCAACGTGCCCGCAAAATCGATGCCAGCAATTGACCGGTCATTGATTTTTTTGGCGCGATTCCTGCATCGCTCTGATTTGTCCGATTTTCTTTATGCGACTTCACCACCGATGGGCTATGCACCCATGCAAAGGTGAAGCATCGAAAGGGACTTTATGCCGAAGGAACTCGATGCATTCTCAATCACGCGGCTTCATGACAACATGTTGTCCGACCCGGCATGGCTGCCCGGCCAATCGCTTGCATCCCGAGCCGGCGTATGGCACTCGATAGAAGCGAATCACAGGTACAACACCTTGCTTTGGCACGAGGAAGACAAGGCAAGGCGTACCGATGTCGAGTCCGCTGAAATAGCGGCATGCAAGCGGCGCATTGATCGGTACAACCAGAACAGAAACGATGCAGTAGAGGCGATTGACGAGGCGATTCTCGCGGCGCTCGATGCACACACGCGCCTGGATGATGCCCGGCTCCACAGCGAAACGGCCGGCGCAATGACCGACCGCTTATCGATACTCTGTCTCAAGATCCACCATATGCGCGCGCAAACGCAACGGTGCGATGCCGGCGCTGCGCATGTCGCGATGTGCAGCGAGAAGCTGCACCGCTTGATCGCGCAGCGTCAGGATCTCGGCGCCTGCTTCGACCAGCTTCTCGCAGATGCCAGGCAAGGACGCGCCTATTTCAAAATCTATCGTCAATTCAAAATGTATAACGATCCGGCATTGAATCCTTATCTGTACGGCAGGCCCGATCAAGTTGCCGCGGAAAGAGCGGCACGATGACGCGCGGCAGTGCCATCGATGTCCTTATCCCCACCTGCAATCGTTCCTGTGCGCTGGCGGTGACGCTGACCGCCTTGTCTGCGCAAAGCTTCCGCAACTTTCGCATCATTATTTCCGATCAGTCCGACGGCCACAGCGCATTCGAGAAACCGGAAGCAGCAGCCGTGCTGCGCTTCCTGAGCGCCAGTGGACGAGCGCTGCAAACCCATCGTCATCTGCCGCGTCGCGGCATGGCGGAACAACGCGCCTTTCTTCTGTCGAAAGTCACTGCACGCTATTGCTTATTCCTGGATGACGATGTGATTCTGGAGAATGATGTCATTGAGCGCCTGCACCGATCGATGACGCAACAGCAATGCGGCTTTGTCGGCAGCGCGCTGCACGGTCTCAGCTTCATTGACGATATCCGTCCGCATCAGCAGCACATCGAGTTCTGGGAATCAGCCGTCAAGCCGGAGCTTGTGCCGCCAGGAAGCGCGGCATGGGCGCGCCACCATATTCACAGCGCGGCCAATCTGTTTCATGTGCAATCGAAACTCGGCCTGAACAGGGAAGCAACGCGACTCTACCGCGTCGCGTGGATCGGCGGCTGCGTGCTGTTCGATACGCAAAAATTGCGGGATGCCGGCGGCTTCGATTTCTGGACCGCGCTGCCTGACCAGCACTGCGGCGAAGACGTGCTCGCGCAACTGCGGGTGATGGCACGCTTCGGCGGCTGCGGCATGATCCCGTCCGGCGCTTATCACATGGAATTGCCGACGACCATCCCGGCACGCGAGACTGACGCGCCGAAGGTGCTGCCCATCTCGCCCCCCCACGCCTGTGGATGACATGCGTTCCGATAGCGCTGTGCCGCCGCTGTCAGACGTCAAGAAAATCGCCGTTCTGCGTCCGAATGCGGTCGGCGATTTCGTGTTTTCGCTGCCGTGTTTGCACGCCCTCAGACGGACGTATGCCGCGGCGCAGATTGTCTACATCGGCCAAGCATGGCACGCCGCGTTTTTGCGGGGCCGGCCCGGTCCGGTCGATACGGTCGCGGTCCTGCCGCCATGTCCAGGCGTCGGCGCGCCACCGCAGGCGCAAATCGATTCGCAGCCGATACAACAATTCATCGACGTCATGCGCGCGTCCCAGTTCGATCTCGCTGTCCAGATTTATGGCGGCGGCCGTTATGCCAATCCGTTCATCCAGCGGCTCGACGCCCGCTTTGCGATCGGCATGAAAGCGGCCGATGCCGCGCCTCTGGACCGATGGATATTCTATGGTCCGTTGCAAAACAGGCGTCTCCAAATGCTGGAAGTCGCGTCGCTGGCGGGTGCGCATATGCTTTGCATGGAACGCGAGTTGCAGGTGACCGACCAGGACCGGCAGGAAGCGGCGCAGGTGCTGCCGCTCGAACCTGCAAAGCCCTTGGTGATGCTGCAGCCCGGCGCCAACGACCAGCGGCGCCGCTGGCCGGCCGAACGCTTCGCGGCAGTCGCAGACGCCTTGGCCGGCGCAGGCGCGCGCATTGCCGTCAATGGCACTCGGCAAGAAGCGCAGGTGGTGCGCGCGGTGATTGAACGCATGCACACCCCCGCCGTCGATCTCTGCGGAAAATTGTCATTGTCCGGGCTGTGCGGACTGCTGGAGCGGACCGCGCTGCTCGTGTCCAATGACACCGGTCCGCTGCATCTTGCGCTCGCCATCGGCACACCTTGCGTGGGCATCTATTGGCTGACCAACCTGATGGAGTCCGCGCCCTTGCGCCAGGACAGGCACCGGGCTGCGTTATCGGTGCGGATACATTGCCCGGTGTGCGGCGCGGAAAACCTGCAAGCGCGCTGCGCGCACGACGCGAGTTTTGTGGACGGCGTATCGATCGAGGAAGTGAGCGGCCTGGCGATGGATCTATTTGCACAGAAGTCAGTAACTTAGGCGACGGAGAGCCTAAGTGTTCCCGCCCTTTCAAGGGGAAGGCTAGTGGGCGTGCTACGAATTACTCATAAGTCAAGAATTTAGACAACAATTTTAGAACTTTACGTTGCCATGATAATCAGACCGTGCATGAAACGAGACGGACGTAAGATGGATCATGGGACGCTGGAAGAAATCCGCAAGATGGCGATCGAGCGGGTTCGAGAAGGCGAACGACCGAGCGAGGTCATCCCCAGCTATGGATTTCACCGGTGCGTGATTTACCGCTGGATGAAAGCGGCTGCCGGACGCGGCAAAGGCCTGAAGTCAATGTCGGACGAATTCAGTTTTTTTAACGTTCCACCAGTTCGGCTGCAGCGATTCTGCGGCCAGACTCTTTACCGCAGGTCGCTTATCAGATCGGCGCGCATCATCGGCAAAATTGATAAAAAAATCCCCCTGAATCATTGATCCAGGGGGGACTTGATAGAACTTTCTGCGACGGTATGCTACATGAGTCTCTGTGACAAATCCTGCAGAGCACTTGCTGCCTGCAGCGTCTGCATCGTGCTACCGAACTGCGCACTGCCCAGCACAGCCTGCGCCGGCAACATCGACAGTGTCGACAAATTACCATCCTTCGCGTACCGGTATGCCAGATCACCACCAATTGCTGCGGTATCGCTACCGTTCAGATAAAAATTCAACAGCGATGACGACAAGGCCCAACTGGTCAGCGCAGGATTCACGATTCGCGCTTGATCGAAACTCGCGACCAAGCCATCGAAGTTGAATTGCTCGATCTTCTTGTTGTTGATCTGGCTGCTCGATGCCGCGTTGTAGTCGGTCGTGCCTTCGATGACTATTTGCAGGTTCGCCACGCTGTGGTTGTTGACATCGGTATACCAATCCTTGAAGGTGATCTGCTCGCCGCTGCCTGTTACCAAAATCAGGTCGTTGCTGGATTTCTGGAATTGCAAATCCGCGTATGTGATTCCCTTTCCGAGCGATAGCGTATTGTCCTTGCCAGTACTGGCGTTGACTGTATCTTGTCCATCGCCACGGTTGAACGCCACTACATCGGCACCTGTGCCGGTATTGACCGCGTCGTTGCCGACACCGCCGACGATGAATTCGTTGCCATCACCGCCGGTGATCACGTCGTCACCTGCACCACCATCGAACAGATTGCTACCGAGGGTATGGGTCAGGGTGTCTGTCCCAGCACCACCTTGCAGAATATCGGTACCGGCGCCGCCATTGAGAATATTGTTCGCGCTGTTTCCCTTGATCAGGTTGTCACCGGCATTGCCAGTGCCATTGCTATTGACGGTACCGGTCAAGCTCAGGGCTTCCACATTAACTACAAGGGTATAAGTAATGGAGGATTGCACCTGATCGAGGCCTTCGTTCAGATATTCGCCAACCCAATCGTTGGCATCGTCGACGACGTAGGTGTCGTCGCCTACATCACCGATCATCGTGTCGCTGCTCGTGCCCCCATCCAGAATATTGTTTGCCGCATTGCCGATTAACACATTGCGCAGTGCATTGCCGGTACCGTCAATGGCGGCGGCCCCTTTCAAGGTCAGGTTATCGAGCGCCGAGCCGAGCACAAAATTGACCGAACTCAACACGGTATCGATATCACCAGCGGAATCCGTCAGACTTTCCTCAACAGTGTCGCCGAGGTGATCAACGACATAGGTATCGCTCCCCGCGCCACCGCGCAACGTATCGGCACCGGCGCCGCCATCGAGCATATCGTTACCGGCACCGCCCGTTAGTGTGTTTGCCGCGCCATTACCGATCAGGACGTTATCGGCCGCATTGCCGGTACCGTTGATTGTGCCCAATCCCGTCAGCGTGAGATTTTCCACATCGGTAGCGAGCACAAAGGTGACTGAACTCAATACCGTATCAGTTCCTTCGCCAGCATTCACCGTCTCTGTCACGACGTCGCCGGCATTGTCGACAATGAAGGTATCATCGCCGGCGCCGCCGCTCATCGTGTCGGCACCGGTACCGCCGTCCAGCACGTTGTCGGCGCCGCTTCCGACGATGGTATTGTTCAATGCATTGCCGGTGCCATGGAGCGCGTGGTAAGTCGTGAGGGTCAGATTTTCAACATTTGCGCCCAGGACGTAATCCCACGCACTGCCCACGGTATCGATGCCTTCGCCGGCATTTTCGGTGACCGTATCACCGACGTTGTCGAGCACGTACAGGTCGTTTCCGGTGCCGCCAATTAACGTATCGATTCCGAACCCGCCATCGAGCGTATCGTCGCCGGCATTGCCGATCAATGTGTTGGCGGCAGTGTTTCCGATCAACACATTGTTCAATGCGTTGCCGGTGCCGACAAGCGCTTGCGGACCGTTCAACTGGAGATTTTCCACGTTGCTGCCCAGGCTGTAATCCGCATAGGTGATTACGGTATCGATGCCATCGTTGCTATTTTCCGTAATCGTGTCGCCCGCGTTGTCGACAAAGTAGGTATCGTCACCAGACCCACCGATCAGCGTGTCTGCCCCGAATTGTCCATCGAGCACATTGTTACCACTATTGCCGGTGATGACATTGTCGTCGGTATTACCAGCGCCATTGATGGCCGCCGTGCCGGTCAGGGTCAGATTTTCCAGATTCGCATCCAACGCATAGCTAACGGCGGCAAGTGCCGTATCGGTACCTTCGTTCACATTCTCGATCACGGTGTCGCCTGTGCCAACCACATAGATATCATCGCCGAGCCCGCCGGTGAGCACATTCGCAGCGCTGTTGCCGGTCAGCGTATTGTTGCCGTTATTACCGGTAGCGTTAATCGCTGCATTGTCGATCAAGGTGAGGTTTTCGATGTTGGTGCCGATCGTGTAAGTCTGTGCTATCTGAATCGTGTCGATTCCCTCGTTGGAATTTTCGGTCACGGTGTCGGTGCTGTCGATCACATAGATATCATCGCCAAGTCCGCCTACCAGGGTATCAGCGGATGTATCCAGCGCGTTCATCACGTTATTGCCGTCATTGCCGATGCCCATCATCGCGCCGCCGACCAAAGTCAGATTCTCGATATTCGCCGCCAAGGTGTAGTTCAGGCTCGACCGTACCGTGTCGATGCCTTCGCCTACATTTTCGGCAACGATATCGTCTGCATTGTCGACCACATAGGTATCGTTACCGGCGCCACCAGTTAATACATTGGCAGCCGAATTTCCAGTCAGCTGATTGTCGAGTTCATTGCCGGTACCGTTGATGGCGGACGTGCCGAGCAGGATCAGGTTTTCAACATTGGCACGCAGTGTATAGCTCATCGATGAGCGCACTGTATCCGTACCTTCTCCGATATTTTCGACGATGACATCCGCGTTGCTATCCACAACATAGGTATCGTTGCCGGTCCCGCCGATCAGCGTGTCATCGCCAGCACCGCCATCCAGTACGTTGTCGCGAATATTGCCGGTCAGCGTATTGTTGAGATTGTTGCCGGTACCATTGAAGGAATGGTAGTAGTTGGGATCCGTGCGGCTTGTGGTGAAATCGTATGCGGTCAGAACCAGATTTTCGACGTTGGCGCCCAACGTGAAGTCCCCATTACTGAGCACCGTATCGATACCTTCGTTGACATTCTCGACAACAGTGTGACTGTTTCCTTGGACCAGATAGGTGTCATCACCCGCGCCGCCCGTCAACACACTGGTCGCGTTGCTATTTCCAGTCAGCATATTGTTAAGCGCATTGCCGGTGCCATTTGTCGCGCCACCCGTCAAGATCAGATTTTCAAGGTTGGCGCCGAGTGCGTAGGCCGCCGACGATTGCACCGTATCGTTGCCTTCGTTCGCATTCTCGATGATCGTGTCGCCCGCACCAATCACGTAGGTATCATCACCGGCGCCGCCCGCCAGCAGGTTGGTGGCACTATTGCCGGTCAATGTATTGCCAAGCGCGTTGCCGGTGCCGTTGATCGCCGCGCTTCCGGTCAGGAGGAGATTTTCGATGTTGCTGGAGAGTGTAAAGCTCGCTGAACTCTGGACCGAATCGGTGCCTTCTCCGCTGTTTTCGTTGACCGTATCGGCGCTGTTGTCGACGATGTAGATATCGTTGCCTGCACCGCCAGTCATCGTATCCACGCCTAGACCGCCATCGAGTTGGTTGGCGGCGCTATTTCCGATCAAGACGTTATTGACTGCGTTGCCGGTAGCATTCAGCGCAAACGCGCCGGTCAATGTCACATTCTCGAAATTGGTGCCTAGTGTATAGCTGAATCCAGCCCGAATCGTGTCAATACCTTCGCCCGCATTTTCGACCACGGTGTCTATGGAATCGATTATATAGGTATCGTCGCCGGCGCCACCAGCCAACACATTGACCGCGCTATTGCCAGTGAGGATATTGCCGACAGTATTGCCGGTGCCATTGATTGCTGTTGAACCGGTTAATATCAGGTTTTCGAGATTGGCACTCAACGCATAGGTAACCGCGCTTTTTACCGTGTCGTTCCCTTCATTGGCATTTTCCGTAACAATATCGCCTGCACCGATAAGATAGGTATCGTTCCCGGTACCGCCAATCAGCGTATCAACATAACCTCCGTAAGCGCTGCCATCGAGGGTGTCGTCACCGGCCAGACCATATTGGGTCACACCGGATCCGGTCATCACATTATTGAGCGCATTGCCGGTGCCCGTGCCGCCCGATATAACAAGATTTTCGACGTTTGCCCCCAAGGTATAGTCACCCCTGATTTCAACCGTATCAGTTCCCTCGTTCAAGTTTTCGGTAATGTTGGCAGTACCGCCGCTTTCAACGTAGTACCAGTCATCGCCGACCCCACCCGACATGGCGGCGATTCCACCGGAGACGTCGAGTTCCAGGCGATCATTGCCGGCGCCGCCAATCAGCGTACTGCTGCCGGCCCCCCCCTTCAATGTATCATTCCCGGCTCCGCCATCCATCATGTCATTGCCGCGCCAACTGTAAATGAGATTGTTGCCGGCGTTTCCTCTCAGAACGTTGTCACTGTCATTGCCTTCGATTCCAACATTGGTCGATCCCGTCAGTGTCGCATTTTCCACGCTACCATCCCAATGGTACGCATGATCTGCACTGTTGAAGTAATAGCGGTTGACAAGCGACAATTGAACGTCCGCCTGAATCGTGTCGATCCCGCTGCCATCGGATTCGATCACCACAACCTTATTCATCACGTTGCTGGCGTCAAAGTTGGTCTGAACCGCCCCCGACAGAATGTACAGATCGTTGCCGGCGCCGCCGTGCAATTCGTCGCCGACGGAACCATTGAGTATGTCATCACCCAAGCCGCCATACATTGTGTCACTTCCAGCGCCGCCATCGAGCACGTTATTGCCGCCGTTGCCGGTAATGACATTGTCCACACTATTGCCCGTACCGCTCACCGCCGCGGTGCCGGTCAGTGTCAGGTTTTCCAGATTGGAATCGAGCGTGTAACTCACCGAGCTCTGAACCGCATCAATACCCTCACCACCGTTCTCCACGATCGATGCCCCCGCGCCCGTCACGACATATTGGTCGTCGCCCGTGCCACCGATTAGCGTATCGTTACCGCCGCTGCCGATCAGCGTGTCATTGCCGGCAGCACCAGTCAGTACGTTGGCGGCGCTGTTACCGGTCAACACGTTGGCGGTTGCATCGCCAGTCGCATTAATCGCGGCAGTGCCGAGCAGGGTGATGTTCTCAATGTTGCCGCCTGACGTGAAGCTCAAGGTACTTTGAATCGTGTCTATCCCCTCATTTGCATTTTCCGTCACGACATCGGCGGCATTGTCGACAACATATGTATCGTCGCCCAGACCTCCGCTCATCGTATCCTGGCCTGCGCCGCCATCGAGCGTATTGTTTGCGCTGTTGCCGATCAAGACATTGCTGTTGCTGTTGCCGATGCCATTGATTGCTGAGGTGCCAGTCAAGGTCAAGTTTTCGAGATTGGCACTCAACGTAAAGGCGACCGAACTCTGCACCGTATCGTTGCCGCCGCTTGCAAGCTCCACCGCCGTGTCGCCGGTGCCGACGACATAGGTATCATCGCCGGTGCCACCGGTCAGCACGTTGGCCGCGCTATTGCCGGTCAAGACGTTGTTCCAACCGTTACCTGTACCATTGATCGCACTCGTTCCGATCAACGTCAGATTTTCCAGATTGGTACCCAAGGTATAGGTAATCGAACTTTGTACGGTGTCGCTTCCGCCGTTCGCATTTTCGATCACGGTGTCGCCGGTGCCGATTACATAAACATCATCGCCGAGACCGCCAGTCAAGACGTTCGCCGCGCTATTGCCGGTCAATACGTTGTTGCCAATGTTGCCGGAGGCATTAATCGCAGCCGTTCCGGTCAGCGTGAGATTCTCAACGTTGGCAAGCAGCGTATACGTTAGTGCGCTTTGAATCGTGTCGATGCCCTCGTTCGCATTCTCGTTCACGGTGTCGCCTGCACCGATCACATAAGTATCATCGCCGATGCCGCCTGCCAGCACGTTGGCAGAGCTATTGCCGGTCAAGGTGTTGTTGAGACTGTTACCTGTGCCGTTAATCGCGGCAGTACCGGTCAGCGTCAGATTCTCTACGGCGGCGGACAAGGAATAAGTCACCGCGCTTTGCACGACGTCGATGCCTTCGCCAGCATTTTCCGTCACCACATCATTGACGTTATCAACATTGAATGTGTCATTGCCATCACCACCAATGAGCGTATCAGCTCCGATACCACCGTCAAGAATGTTGGATAACGCGTTGCCGGTAATGACGTTATTGATGCTATTGCCAGTGCCATTGATCGCAGCGCCTGCTGCCAGCGTCAGGTTTTCCAGATTGGCACCCAGCGTATAAGTCAACGCGCTGACAACCGTATCGTTGCCTTCGTTCGCATTTTCAATGATCGTGTCGCCACTGCCAATCACGTAAGTATCATCACCAAGCTTGCCGGTCAGCACGTTCGCCGCAGTATTCGTATCGCCGGTCAAAATATTGTTCAGGCTGTTGCCGGTGCCGTCGATTCTTTTTGTTCCGGTCAACGTGAGATTGATCTCATTCGGGGCAAGCGTGTAGGTCACCGCGCTGAATACCGTGTCGGTACTTGCGCTGGCCGCAAATTGCGGTGAAGGATTTTGACTGTCAGTCGCCGGTGCGGCCGTATCGGCACCAATGCCGACGTCGGTGCTGGCAACATCAATGAGTGATGGTTCCGCACTAACTACAATGATCGCCGCTAACTGGGCCGTGCCGGTCAGTGCCATCTGGTCAATCATCTGCTTGTTCCAGATGGTGCCATCAAGCGCAAATTTGATTTGATACGTTCCCGAAAACGAGCCGAGAGTTAGCTGGTCCGGCGAATCCTTGATACTGACGACAAGGGAACCGTTGACGTGTTTAATCGACACGTCAGATGGCGCTACCGTCGCGTCGATCAGTATCGTATCGAGATCGGTCGAGGCGCCGCCATCGTTGATGAAATCATTGCCGGAGTGCAGGCCAAATGAATACGTATCATTGCCGGCCTTGCCCTGCATGACATCCGATCCGGTGGAACTGGTGAATTTATCGTTGCCTGCCGCGCCTGTACTGACATCGTTGCCGCTGGTCCCGGCGATGGTCAGCGGTGTATTCGCATCCGTCCAGATCGTGCCATCAGCGAATTTGACCTGTTCGACGCGATAATCGTAATAATACGTAGTGATGCCAGAACTTGGGTTGAATGAAGAGCGGGTGGCGGCAAAGTAGTTCTTGACGGTGATGGTATCGTCCGTGCCAGCGATTGCGTACACCATGTCATTGCCCTGCCGGTACGTATCGATATCGCTTGGCAGAATATCCGACGCGAACTCTAATGTATCGGCATTGCCTCCATAGGCTTCGAAATTGAAAATCTGGTCCTTGCCACCGCCACGACCGAACCGGTAGGTATCGGCCCCGACATCACCTTGCAACAGATCGTTACCCGCTCCACCGTCGAGCGTGTCATTGTCAACTTGGCCGAATAACACATCGTTGTCGCCGCCGCCGTCCAGAAAATCATTGCCATCGCCGCCTTGCAGCTCGTCGTCGCCGCTATCACCCGTCAAGACGTCAGCACCCGCATCGCCGACCACCAGATCTAGCCCGGCGCCACCAGAAAGATTGTCATTGCCATCCCCGCCAAATACCTGATCGTTACCACTATCACCACCGGCGATATCATCTCCGCCCTGTCCAAAAACCAGATCATCGTCCGTACCGGCCGACAACACATCCGCATCGTCGCCACCTTGCAGTTCGTCGTTGCCGATCCCACCATTCAATCGATCTTGCCCAGCGCCCCCGAACAACTGGTCGATGCCGTCACCACCTGAGGCAATATCGTTGCCGGCATCGCAGGACAATACGTCGTTGCTGTAGCCACCCTCCAACGTATCATCGCCGTTTCCGCCGAACAGGCGGTCATTTTCCGTGCCTCCGTCGAGTTCGTCATTCCCGTCGCCACCCTGTAATTCGTCTTTGCCTTCACTACCCAAGAGCACATCATCGCCGTCGCCGCCACTCAGCAGGTCATCACCAGTCTCGCCGTACAAATAATCTTTTCCTGAGCCTCCCGCCAACGAGTCCTTGCCATCGCCGCCGTACAAATCATCGTCGCCGCCGTTACCCTTGAGTATGTCGTCACCCGCCTCACCGTTGAGGTAATCGCTGCCTTGGTACGCTACCGCTACGCTGCCGTCGCCCGCTAGCGTATCGTTACCATCGCCACCGAAAAGAATGTCGTCATTGCCGCCACCTTCAAGATAATCATTGCCTTCTTCACCGTCCAGGTAGTCCTTTCCCATATAAACGCTGGTGACGCCCGGACCATCACCCGACAATTGATCATTGCCATCCCCGCCGAAGAGGTCGTCATCCTTGCCGCCACCTACCAGCGAGTCGTCGCCGACACCGCCATCGAGATAATCATTGCCATGGGCGCTCAATGGCGCATTCAATAGGCCGGCATCGCCCCACAGCTTGTCGTTGCCAGCACCACCATACAAGGAATCACCCTGCCCACCACCATCCAGCTGATCGTTTCCATCACCGCCATCGATGACATCGATGCCACAATTTTCCGGGGCGACATAGAATGC
>CAMLDH010000046.1 GCA_946478765.1 uncultured Oxalobacteraceae bacterium
AATCGGTGACGGTTATCGAACGAATCAAAGTGAATATTCATGCGGCTCTCCAGACAAAAGTAAGCGGTCAACTGCCGAATCTAGGATCATGCTCGCTGCTCCCAAAAAATCTCGTACCAATTAGCCAGGCAACCGGCGCTACGGCACAGCGTGTTATCCCTGGAAGCAGTATCGGTGAACGCAAACGCATCCGCCATCAACGATGGAACAGGATTCTTGTAGGGCATACGCGGATGATTTCCTGTAGGTGAAGCCCTACAGGCGAGTTTGTGCGCTTACAGAAGCAGGCCGTTTTCGATCGCGTAGCGCGTCAATTCGGCGTTGCTGGTCATGCCCATTTTTTCAAGAATGCGGGTGCGGTAGGTGGTGACGGTGTTCGGGCTCAGATGCAGGGTGTCGGCAATCCTGACCAGACTTTCTCCGGTCGCGATCATTTTCAATACTTCCAGCTCGCGGTTGGACAAGGATTCATGCGTCGACATGCCGCCGCCGCCGATCATGCCCGCTAGTTTTTCGGCCAGCGCAGGCGTCAGGTACTTGCCGCCGGAAGCCGCCTTGCGCACCGCTGCGATCAGTGCGGCGGCCGGACTGTCTTTAGTCAGGTAGCCGGCGGCTCCGAGCTTGAGCGCGCGCACCGCGTAAACCTCCTCCGAATAGGTGCTCAGAATCAGTACCGCCAGCTTGGGCTTTTCCGCGCGCAGCAAGCGCAGCAGGTCGAGTCCGTTCTTGCCCGGCATGGCGATATCGACCAGTGCGACGTCAAAATCCTGCTCGCGCACCAGGCTCAACGCGTCCTGCGCATTCGCGGCTTCGCCCTCGACCGCAATATCGCCTTCCGAACTCAACATCAGCCGGACACCATTGCGAACAACAGTGTGGTCATCCACCAGAAGAATCCGGATTTTTTCATTGGGCATGGATGATCTCCAAAGGCAGGCGCAGGACTACCTGGGTACCTTGTCCCGGCATGCCGGTAATGCACAGGTCGCCGCCGAAGTGGCGGCTGCGCTCGTACATGCCAAGCAGCCCCCATGAATCCCGGTTGAGCAGCCGGTCGGTATCGATCCCCTTGCCGTCGTCGTCGACTCTGACGACGATCACGCCATCCCGGCACATTGCCTGCACTGTCACACTCGACGCCTCGGCATGGCGCACCACGTTGGTCAGCGCCTCTTGCACCACCCGAAACAGCATGGTGCTGCGCTCGGCATCGAGCTCGACCGCCAGTGCCGTCGCATCGATCGAGCACACGCAGTCCAGCCCCGATCGTTCTTTTATCTGGCCAGCGTACCACTCCAGTGCCGCCCATACACCGAGCTGATCCAGTACGCTGGGCCGCAGCTCCATGATGACCTTGCGGACGGTATTGATGGCGGTATCTGCCAGGCTGGCGGCTTCCACCAGCAAGGGGTCCGCCGGCAAACCCGCACGTGCGGTACGGTCGATCGATACCGAGACATAGGCTTTGATGCCGGTGAGCAAAGCGCCCAGTTCATCGTGAATTTCCTGGGCAATGCGCTTGCGCTCCTGCTCTTTCAACTGTTCCTGGTGGGCGGACAGCCGTCGCAGCTCCGATTGAGACTGCCGTAGCGCCTCTTCCGCCTGTTTCCGTTCGCTGATATCGCGCACCATTCCGGTAAACATGCGGCGCTCCCCGAAGCGCATTTCGGCCACTGCCAGGTCCATCGGAAATGTCGTGCCATCCTTGCGCTGGCCGGTCACCTCGCGTCCGATGCCGATGATTCTCTTTTCGCCGGTCTGACGATAATGGCCGAGATAGCCGTCATGCATTTCGCGATAAGGGGCCGGCATCAGAATCGACACGTTTTTTCCGGCCACTTCCGCTTCCGCATGGCCGAACAGGCGTTCCGCCGCATGATTGAAGCGGTCGATGATGCCGCGTTCATCGATCGTCACAATCGCGTCGACAGCCGTATCGAAAATGGCGCGCATGCGCGCTTCGCTTTCCTGCAGTGCTGCTTCGGCCTGCTTGCGCCGCGTGATGTCGTGCACCGTCGCCATCACCAGCGACACTCCGAAATCCGTTTTCAGCGGCGACAGGCTCACCTCCACCGGAAATTCCACGCCGGACCGACGCCTGCCGAACAATTCCATCCCGCTGCCCATGCTGCGCGCACGAGGCTGCGTCGAATAGCCTTTACGCACGTATACGTGCGCATGGCGGAATCGCTCCGGAAGCAGCGCTTCTACCTGTTTTCCCACCAGCTCCCCCGGCGCATAGCCGAACATGTTTTCGGCCGGAGGATTGGCGAGAACGATCTTCCCGTCCTGATCGGCGATCAGCATCGCGTCGGTTGCCGACTGCAATATCCAGTCAATACTCTGTCCCTGAAGCATACGGCCTATGAAGTCTCCATGATCGGTATGACGCCGCAACAAGAATAAGGCGGCCTCCCGGCCTGCGGCGTGTCTCTGCCGGTATTCTATAGCGGTCTGACATGTAACTCCAATCATGTGCCGTGTAACTCCAATCATGTACCGTGATCCTGCAGTAGCGCAATTCTCCGGTCGCGCTCGCTCTGCACAACCCGCGCAGCGGTGAATTCCGTCACGCCCAGCGTTTGTAGGACGAATGCCGATAGTTGCAGGCTGGATTCCAGTGTTTCCGGAAAGACCATGGTTGCGCCGGCTTTTTTCAGGGCCAGTGCATGCTTTTCGTCGCGCGATCTGGCAAACAGCGGCACCAGCGGACATTCGCGCCGGATGGCTTTGACCGCATGCAGTGCCGACGCCACGTGATCCATTGTCAGTACAATTGCTGCGGCACGGTCGGCATGCAGTTTGCGTAACAGTTCGACCCGTGTGGCATCTCCGAAATACACCGGCATGCCTTGGGAATGCGCATCCCCGACCAGACGGGCCGCACTCTCCAGGGCGATATAGCGGATTCCCTGGGCGGTCAAAATCTGTGCGAGAAGCTGGCCGACACGGCCGAAGCCGGCGATGATCACATGCCCCTCGATCGGTTCCGCCTCCGCGGCCATATGCAAATCACCGGTCTGCACTTGTTGCCGCTGCTCCCGCCAGTCGCCAAAGGCGCGTCCCATCCTGGCCGCCGCCGGTGTGGCGAACAAACTCAGGCCCACGACGAGAATCATGAACTGGGCGAGCGCGGGCTCGATCAGTTTGGTCGCAAGTGCGTACCCGACGATGATGAAAGCGAACTCGCCTCCCTGCCCCATCAGCAATCCGCCCTCGACTGCACGGCCCCAGGGAAGCCCGCCGACGCGAAACACCAGGCTGAGAACCGCTGCCTTGATGACGAACAGGCCAAGCACCGATAGCGGAATCCAGACGGGAGACTGAACGATCTGACGTACATCGATTTGCATCCCGACCGATATGAAGAACAGGCCCATCAGCAGTCCCTTGAACGGTTCGATCGTCACTTCAACCTCGTGGCGGTATTCGGTTTCCGCGAGCAACAACCCGGCCAAAAACGCACCGAGGGCCATCGACAATCCTGCCGCTGCGGTCAGCCCGGCAAGGCCCAAAGCGCTCAACAAGGTGAGCGCCATGAAGACGTCTGGCTGCCGTTGCCGCACGAAGCGCCGGAACAAGGGCCGGATCACGCGCCGTCCCAACAGGTAGATCAAGGCAATGGCCGCGGCCGATTTTGCGAACGTGACACCCAGCAGCGGAACCAGGTTGGCGCTTCCCCCCTTGGCCATCACACCCAGAAGGATAAACAGCGGCACAACGGCCAGATCCTGCAGCATCAATATGGAAAAGCCGGCTTGCCCGAACGGCGTACCCAGCGCGCCGCGCTCGCTCAACAACTGCATGACCGCGGCCGTCGAGGATAGCGACAGCACAAGGCCCAACACCACCGCCGCCTCGATCCGGTTGCCGAACACAAAGGCAAAACCGCCGATGATCACCGCGCTCAGCGCGATCTGGGAAATGCCTCCGGCAAATACCCAGCGCCTCAGCGACCATAAGCGAGCGGCGGACAGTTCCAGACCGATCGTAAACATCAGGAACAATACGCCCAGCTCCGCAAGCGCATCGACGCCGTCGCCCCGGCTGACCGTAAAATAGGCAAGTTCCGGAATGCGGTCGGTCCACAAGCCCAGCCCGAACGGCCCAACCAGCATCCCCGCCGCGAGAAAACCCACCACTTGATTGATTCGCAAGCCCTGCAGAAGGGGAATCAATATCCCTGCCAAAGACAGGAACAGAAGCGCCTCCCCGAGGTAAGGAAGAGTGTGTTGTTCTTGCATTCGATGAATTCCCAAGTTGCAACCTTATGTTGGACTTGTTAAAACGGCGGACGTTGCGATCCCGGCAAAGCCAAATAACAAGTCAACATGCTAGCCAGCGCGCAGAATATCCAAAGAAAGAAAAATCCGATGGTGTAAATCGCAATCGAGGACAGGTCCGGATGATTGCCGCCGACAGCCAGGTCGTGCGGATCGAACAAGGAAAAGAAGAATCCTTCAGCCACAATCGCCACCAGGAAGGAGGGCCATAACACAATCGATACAAGACGCAACATTGCCCCTCCTACTGTTTCGGGTCGGTCTTGAGCTGGACCGCCTGTTGCTGCGGCCATTTCCATGTGCCGTGCAAACGCCAGTCGCGATGCCCGTTTTCTATCTGAACTTGCCAGCGCGTCCGCTCCAGCATGGGCAAGGCAACGGTGAATGCGCCGTTTCGATCCGGCTGCGCCTCCAGGCTGATATCGCGCTCCGGCCGGGTCGAATGAATCAAGCGCACCCGTACCGCGCCTGCCATCGGCTGTCCATAGCTGAGCAGGCGGCCGCTCAAGCTGCCCGCGGCCGGGTCGTAGCGCATGTCGAGCGACAGCCCCAGACCGGCCGCAGCACGATCACGCCGCAGGTCCTGGTTGATCGCCTTGCCCTGCTTGTAATAGTCGTCGACCACCAGCGCATCCTGCTGCGAGAATGCAAGCCAGCCGGTATAGGTGCCGGCCAGGACAACCGCGACCGGGCCGATCATCAAGAACCATGGCCAGCGATGCGCATACCAGGGTCTTGCGCAGGATATGTTCGGTAGTACGGAGGGGGGAGTGAGCATGACATTCTCCATCAATTTCTCGGCACGAAAAATACGGCCTTTTCTTTTACCATCACGTTTTGCCCATCCAGCGACGTCAACTGGAATTCGATCTTGTTCGAGCCCGGCGCACCGCTCCCTCGCGCGACACGCACCGTGACCGGCACGCCGCGCGATGCCGTGCCTGCCAGCGCAACTTCATCCGGTGTCGCCAGCCTGATGGTTGCGATACCGGACACCGAAATCCTGTACCGATGCGCTGTCTCGGCGGTATTCATGATCTGCAGCCGGTACACATTTTCGATCAGGTCGTCTTCCACTTCGCGCCCCATGGCGCCGCGATCCCGAATGACATCCACCTTGAGCGGCGAACGCATCAGCAGCGCGCCGAAGGAAACCATGACGATCATGGCCAGCGTGCCGGCATAGAGCAGGATGCGCGGCCGGAACGCGCGCTTTCTGACCTCGCGATCGGACAAATTGCCTTGCAACCCATTCTCGGTGGAATAACGGATCAGCCCTTCCGGCCGCTCCAGCTTGCGCATGACGGTGTTGCAGGCATCCACGCAAGCGGCGCAGCCGATGCATTCGTATTGCAGCCCGTTGCGTATATCGATCCCGGTCGGGCAGACCTGGACACACAGCGTGCAGTCGATACAGTCGCCCTTCCGGCTGGCCTGCGCGCCATCCTTTTTGCTCAGCGTGCCGCGCGGTTCGCCGCGCCTGGCATCGTAGCTGACGATCAGCGTATCCCGGTCGAACATGGAACTTTGAAAGCGGGCATAGGGACACATGTACTTGCACACCTGTTCCCGCAGCCAGCCAGCGTTGCCGTAGGTGGCAAGTGCATAGAACAGGATCCAGAACCATTCCCACGGCCCGAGCGCCACCGTCATCACCTCTTGCCGTAACACATGGACCGGCGTGAAATAGCCGACAAACGTGAAGCCGGTCCACAATGCGACCGCGCACCACGCACCGTGTTTGGCGCTCTTTCTGGCGAATTTGGAAAAGGATGGCGCTTGCTTGTCGAACCGCATCCGGGCGCTGCGGCTGCCTTCGATCTTCCTCTCGATCCACATGAATATTTCGGTATAGACCGTCTGCGGGCAGGCGAATCCGCACCAGACACGCCCCGCCACTGCGGTGACCAGGAACAGCAGCCAGGCGCAAATGATGAGCAGCAGCGCCAGATAGATGAAATCCTGCGGCCACAGCACGATGCCGAAGATGTAGAACTTTCTGCTCGCCAGATCGAATAGCACCGCCTGCCGATCGTTCCAGCTCATCCACGGCAGGCCGTAGAACACCAGTTGCGTCAGCCACACGCACATCCAGCGCAGGGTTGCATAACGCCCCTTTGCCTCACGCGGGTAGATTTCCTCGCGAGCGGCATACATCTTGATGACGGCGGCCCGCGGCGCCTGTTGCTGGTTCATTTTTGCAGCGCCACTTCCGCAGCGTCCGTCTTGTCGGCCGACAGGCTCCAGACATAGGCGCCCACCACATGCACCTTGGCTTCGCCCAGAAAAGGCCTGAACGCCGGCATGGTGCTGTTACGGCCGTTGCGTATCGTTTCCATCACGCTTTCCGCGCTGCCGCCATGCAACCACGTCTTGTCGGTCAAGTTGGGGGCGCCGAGTGCCTGATTGCCGCCTCCGTCCGCGCCGTGGCATGCGGCGCAATTGGCATTGAATTTCGGTTTGCCGAGCACCACCTTGACCGGGTCGGTCGTCAGGCCGGACAAGCTGCGTACATAATGCGCGACATTTTCCACCTCCTTGTCCGATCCGAGCGAAGCCGCCATCGACGGCATATGGCCGCGGCGGCCATCAAGGATCGAGGCCTCGATCGCCTCCGGCGTGCCGCCGTACAGCCAGTCCTTGTCGGCCAGGTTCGGGAAGCCCTTGTTGCCGCCGGCATCCGATCCATGGCATTGCGCGCAATAGGTCAGGAACAAACGCTCGCCGATAGCCCGTGCTTGCGGATCGGCCGCCACCGTTTTCAGATCCTGATGCAGGTACTTGTCGAACAGCGGTCCATAGTCGGCATCCGCCTTTTCCATCTCGCGCCGATACTGCCCATCCGACTTCCAGCCGAGCGTGCCTTCAAACGTGCCAAGGCCTGGATAAAAGGCGAGGTAAGCCAGACCAAACACGATGGTGATGTAGAACAACCACATCCACCAGCGCGGCATCGGGTTGTTCAACTCCTCCAGGCCCTCGTCCCAACTGTGGCCGGTAGTCTTGGTTTGACCGTCGCCATCCTTGGCAAGAACGATCTTGCTCTTCGACTGACACCAGAGCAGCAAGCCGCAGCCGAATATGCCCATCAGTGTCAGTACGGTGATGTAAATATTCCAGAATCCGTCCGTGAAATCAGCCATGTCGTTTCTCCGTATCGCGGCCGTCCGCTTGGTCTGCATCGGCAAAAGGCAGGTAGGCCGCCTCATCGAATGCGGCTTTGCGACGCCCGCTGTACGCCCACCAGACGATGCCGATGAAAGTGATGAAGCTGATGACCGTCACCACGCTGCGGACATCGAATAATTCGTTTGCCATGATTACCTCGTCGCCTTGATCAGGGTGCCCATCTCCTGCAGATAGGCGATAAGTGCGTCTTGCTCGGTTTTGCCAGCCAGGGCCTGCGGCGCCTGTGCGATGTCATCGTCGGTATAGGGATCCCCGAGGCGCTTCAACGCGCGCATGCCGGCCACCACCGCATTCGGGTTGATCTTGGCGGTAGCCAGCCACGGGTAGCCGGGCATGTTCGATTCGGGCACCAGGTCGCGCGGATTGTTCAGGTGAGCGCGGTGCCACTCGTCGCTGTAACGTCCTCCTACCCGCGCCAGATCGGGGCCGGTGCGCTTGGAACCCCACTGGAACGGGCGGTCGTACACGAACTCGCCGGCGACCGAATAATGGCCGTAGCGCTCGGTCTCGGCGCGGAACGGGCGGATCATTTGCGAGTGGCAGTTGTAGCAGCCCTCGCGCACGTAGACATCGCGCCCGGCCAGCCGCAGCGCCGAATACGGCTGCAAACCGGCGATAGGTTCCGTGGTGGATTTTTGAAAAAACAAGGGCACGATTTCGGCGAGGCCGCCGATGCTAACCACTGCGACTACCAGCACGATCAGCAGCCAGGGATTCTTTTCTATCCATTCATGTGAAAATTTCATTTGATACTCCTCAAGCGTGAATCGGGCCGACAGCAGGGATACGCGCCGCCACTTGCTTGCTATCTCTAGTGGTCATGAACACGTTCCACGCCATCAGCAGCATGCCGCCCAGGTACAGCAGTCCGCCGCCGAAGCGAATCACGTAGTACGGATAGGTGGCCTTGACCGACTCGACGAAGGTATAGGTCAGCGTGCCGTCGGCATTGACCGCACGCCACATCAGCCCCTGCATCACACCGGCGATCCACATCGCGGCGATGTACAACACGATGCCGATGGTCGCCACCCAGAAATGCAACTCGATCAGGTTGCTGCTCCACATGGCCTTTTTGCCGAACAGGCGCGGTATCAGGTAATAGATCGAACCCATCGTGATGAACCCGACCCAGCCGAGCGCGCCGGCATGCACATGGCCGATGGTCCAGTCGGTATAGTGCGACAGCGCATTGACCGTCTTGATCGACATCATCGGACCTTCGAAGGTCGCCATGCCGTAGAAGGAAAGCGAAACGATCAGGAACTTGAGAATCGGGTCGGAGCGCAGCTTGTGCCAGGCGCCGGACAGCGTCATGATGCCGTTGATCATGCCACCCCACGATGGCGCCAGAAGGATCAGCGAAAACACCATGCCGATCGACTGGGTCCAGTCCGGCAACGCCGTGTAATGCAGGTGATGCGGGCCGGCCCACATGTAGGTGAAGATCAACGCCCAAAAGTGCACGATCGACAACCGATACGAGTAGACCGGACGCTCCGCCTGCTTGGGAATGAAGTAATACATCATGCCCAGGAAGCCCGCGGTCAGGAAAAAACCGACCGCATTGTGGCCGTACCACCACTGGATCATCGCATCCTGTACGCCGCTGTACGCCGAGTAGGATTTCGTGGCGGACACCGGCATCGCTGCGCTATTAACGATATGCAGCAATGCGACCGTCAGGATGAATGCGCCGAAGAACCAGTTGGCCACATAGATATGCGGCACTTTCCGTTTCAGCAGCGTGCCGAAGAACACCACCGCATACGACACCCACACCAGCGCAATCAGGATGTCGATCGGCCATTCCAGTTCCGCATATTCCTTGCCGGATGTGAAGCCAAGCGGCAACGTGACCGCAGCCGCGACGATGACCAATTGCCACCCCCAGAATGTGAATGCCGCCAACTGGTCGGAAAACAAGCGAACCTGGGAGGTGCGCTGCACCACATAGTAGGAGGTGGCGAACAGCGCACAGCCGCCGAAGGCGAAGATCACTGCATTGGTATGCAAAGGGCGCAGCCGGCCGTAAGTCAGCCATGCCACATCGAAATTAAGCGCCGGCCACGCCAGTTGGGCGGCAATGACCACCCCAACCAGCATGCCGACCACCCCCCACACTACGGCCGCAATCGCGAACTGCCTGACGACCTTGTAGTTATAGTTAAGTGCTGTATTCACGACCTCTCCTGTGTGCGACATTGATGTACATGCAGGATAGGTTTCGCGATGTTGAAAATCATTGACCTGGATCAAAATGGCCCGGATTGCGAGAAAGACGGCGATCAATCAACCGAATATCGGCATGACTACTCCTTTTCAAGCGAAGGCGTGTCGTCGTCCCGCAATACGCGCAATCCGGGGCCGATCATGTCGTCGAATTGCCCGCTGTCGGACATCCGGAAGAAGACCCAGATCGCCAGGAATACAATGGCGACGCTGAGCGGGATAAGCAGATAGAGCGCTTCCATGGCATCTGGCTCCGGTTATGGCGGGTTGGCGAGTGTGTGAGGACGATTGGTGCGCATGCGACGCAGGCGCAACGCGTTGACCACCACCAGCGCGGAACTGACCGACATGCCGACACCGGACAGCCAGGGATTGAGCCAGCCCAGCGCGGCGGCCGGAATGGCAATCAGGTTGTAGAGCGTTGCCCATGCCAGGTTTTGCCGGATGACCGACATGCTCCTGGACGCCATCAACGCCGCTTCCCGCAGCGAGTCCAGACGGCCGGACAGCAGCACGGCATCGGCATGGGTCTGCGCCAGCGTGGCGCCCGAACCCATCGCGAACGATACGTCGGCGGCACGCAGCACCGCAGCGTCGTTGATGCCGTCGCCGATCATCGCGACCACCGCGCCGCTGCGCTGCAGATCCTGCACGAACTGAACTTTGCGTTCAGGCAGACAGCCGCCGTAAGCGGCGTCGATGCCAAGGCTGCTTGCCACGCGCTGCGCCACCGCGAGCTGGTCGCCGCTGAGCAGGATGACTGTTTTCCCTGCAGCACGAAAATAGGCAATCACCGCTCGCGCATCTTCACGCACCGCATCGGCAATATCGAACCGGGCCAGCCATCTGCCGCCGGCGCCGAGATAGACCGAGGTGCAGTCATCGGCGCCATGCTCGGGGCAAGCGCTGCCGCTCAACTCTTCGACAAAGGAAGCACAGCCGAGCCGGTAACGCACGCCGTCCACTTCGCCTTCCAAGCCTTGTCCGGCGGTATGGCGGATGTCGCACCCTGGCATATCGCCCGGCTCCGACCACTGCCGCGCTGCTTCCACCAGTGCCGCGCCCAGCGGATGGGCGTTTGATGCTTCCAATGCGGCCGCCACACGCAACAACCGACCTTCCCGTTCAGCGGCAAATGCCTTGACCCGTTGCACCTTTGGTTTGCCGATGGTGAGCGTGCCGGTCTTGTCGAACACGACATGGGTCGCGCGATGCAAGGTTTCCAGCACATGCGAGCGCACGATCAGCACGCCACGCCTCACCAGCAAGTCGGTCGCCGCCGCCAGTGCGGTCGGCGTCGCCAGCGACAGTGCGCATGGACAGGACACCACCAGCACGGCAACCGCGATCGGCCATGCGCGCTGTGGATCCGCCATTTGCCAATAGACAAAAACCGCGAGCGCGAACAGCAACAGAGACGCCACGAACCAGGCGGCCAGCTTGTCTGCCCACAACGCAATTTGCGGCTTGGCTTGCCCGGCCCGTTCGATCAGCTTTACCAGTGCAGATAATGTGCTGTCCGCAACCGGCCGGATCACCTGCAGCAATACCGGTTGCGACGCATTGATTGCGCCACCCGGCAGTGTATCGCCAGCCGCTTTGTTCAGCGGACGACTCTCGCCCGTCAGCAGCGACACGTCGATCGCGGTAGCGCCTTCGATCAGCATGCCGTCTGCCGGGATTGCCTCACCCGGCTTGACCAGCACCACGTCACCCGCACACAAGCTCCCGGCAGCCACCGTTTCGACGTGCCGGCCGGCCGGATAATCCGGCATGCGCGCCGCCGAGGAGGGCAATGCATGGCTCAGGCGATGCAGCGCCGACGCGGCTTTGCGGCGAGCAGCCAGCTCCAGGTAACGGCTGCACAGCAGCAGGAAGATAAACATGGTGACCGAGTCGAAGTAGACCTCCCCTTGGCCGCGCCAAGTCGCCACCGCACTGCCGGCAAAGGCCGCCGCAATGCCGAGCGCAACCGGCACATCCATGCCGAGCGCACGCTGCCTGAGGCTGGCCCAGGCGCCCTGAAAGAACGGTTGTGCCGAATAACAAAGCGCAGGCAGCGTGAGCAGCAGGCTGGCCCAGCGCATCAAAGCATCCATGTCGGCCTCGATGGCGCCGTCTTCCGCCAGGTAAGCAGGCACCGCGTACATCATGACCTGCATCATTGACAGTGCCGCGACAAACAACTGGCGGAACAAGGTCTTGCCGGCGCGCTGCAACTGTCCTTCCTGCCTGGCTGCATCGAAAGGATAGGCGGCGTACCCCACTTCTCGCACCGCCAGCAAGATGTCGCTCAACCTGCAATTGACCTTGTTCCAGCGCACATGCAGACGCCCGGTGCCGATATTCATGTTGCAGGCCTCGACTCCGGCCAGGCGTGCCACGCGCCGCTCGATCAGCCAGACGCATGCTGCGCACCGTATGCCCTCGACCGAAAGTGTCGCCTCATTGAAAATGGCATCCGCATCCGTGCCGCCGGCAAACTGGCGCAGTGCATCGGGTTCGTCGTAGAGACGAAGTGCCGGAGGTAGCGCGGCACGATCCGATTCGGTTGAGGTGGCAGGCAGCGCGGTACGTGTCAGGTAATAGTCCGACAAGCCGCTGTCGACAATCGTCTGCGCCACAGCCTGGCAACCAGGACAGCACGTTTCTTGCCTCACATTGGCTATCGTTACCGGCCATGCCTGCCCGCGCGGCAACGGCAGGCCGCAATGGAAACAGCCGGCCGCGCCGGATATCGAAGGCGGTACCGCTTCTCCGATCGGGTTGACGTCAAGAAGAGCTGCGGTCATTCGTGCCCCACCGCCGCCGGCGTCAGGCAAAACGCATCGAGCCAGCCTCGCGCCAGGCCATCGCCGGCGCGAATCAGCCCGAGCACGCCAAATGCCAGTACGATCAACCCGCACGTCACCCTTACGCCACGCGCTTTAACCCATGACCTCAGGCGTGCACCCGCCATGCCGATAGCGAGCAGCGCCGGCAGCGTACCGAGGCCGAATGCCAACATCACAGCCGCGCCGGACCAGGGCGAGCCGGTCAGCATCGCCGCCAGCAAGACGCTATACACCATCCCGCACGGCACCCATCCCCATAGCGCGCCGAGCGCCAGCGCCTTGGGCATCGTATCCATCGGCAATAATGGCCGCATCAACGGTTGCACACGGCGCCAGACCACGCTTCCGGCCTGCTCCAGTCGGGCGAGTCCAGACCACGCGCCCATCAGATATAAACCGAGCGCGACCAGCATCAGATTGGCCAGCCAGTAGCCGACAATCTGCAATCGCGCCACATCGGACAAGGCGCGTGCCCCACCAGCCATTGCGCCTGCGATCGCCCCCGCCCCCATGTAGCTGGCGAGTCGGCCGGCGTTATAGGCAATTACCCGCAATGCTTGGTCCAGCGCCGGATTTGGCGCGGATACCGTTGCGGCAACGACGACCGCAACAGGGAATCTGCGCCGGGATTGATTGGCAAGAGACAAGGCACCGACGATTCCGCCGCACATACCGACGCAATGGACCGCGCCCAGCAGGCCAATCATGAAAAACGGCAGAAGGTTCAAGCCGGCCATGGGATTGTTTGTCTAAATGGTCCGTGAATAACGCAACGGATGGGCAGTGTCCGCTGGCGCTGTTTGCGGCGTACCGCTCAGATAGCGGTCAAACACCATGCAGATATTGCGGATCAAGAGCCGCCCCTTGAGCGTTACCGTGATCCATTCGCTATCGATCGTCAGCAAGCCGTCGACCTCCATCTCGCGCAGCCTGTCCAGTTCGATTGCGAAATGACTCTGGAAGGTAATCGGGTAAGCCAATTCGATCGATGTCATCGACAGCTCGAAATTACACATCAGCATTTGAATGATGCTGCGTCGCAGCAGGTCATCCATGTTCAACTTGAGGCCGCGCTTGATCGGCAGTTCGTTACGGTCGATGCCGTCGTAGTACTCGTCCAGTGTCTTGGCGTTCTGGCAGTAGGTCGCACCGACCGCGCTGATCGCCGACACGCCGCAGGACACCATGTCCGCTTCGGCATGCGTCGAATAGCCCTGGAAGTTGCGGTGCAGCCGGCCCTGGCGCTGGGCTACGGCAAGTTCGTCATCCGGCTTGGCGAAATGATCCATGCCGATATAGACATAACCGGCTTCGGTCAGGCGTTTGATGCAGAGGAACAGCATGTCCAGCTTGGCTTCACTGCCGGGTAATTCGGCTTCAGCGATACGGCGCTGCGGCTTGAACAGGTGCGGCAGATGCGCATAGTTGTAGATCGCGATCCGGTCGGGATCGGCCGCAATCACCTTGGTCAGCGTCTGCGCCATGCTCATCACATTTTGCCTGGGCAGGCCGTAGATCAGATCGATGCTGACCGACCTGAAGCATGCCTCGCGCGCCGCATCGATTACCGCGAGCGTCTGATGCTCGGGTTGAATCCGGTTGACTGCCTTTTGCACTTCCTGATCGAAGTCCTGCACGCCGAGACTGATGCGGTTGAATCCTTGCCTGCGCAAGGTATGCACACGCTCGCCTGACACGGTGCGCGGATCGACCTCGATCGAATATTCGCCGATGGCGTCGGGCGCGAACTGGAACCATTGACGCAGGTGCGCCAGCAAATCGTCCATTTGCGGATCAGACAGGTATGTCGGAGTACCGCCGCCGAAATGCAGTTGCTCGACCTGGTTGAGACCGGCGAACAATCTGCCTTGCATCTCGATCTCGCGTTTCAGGTAGCCGAGGTAGGTGGCTGCCTTGCTGCGATCTTTTGTCACCACCTTGTTGCAAGCGCAGTAATAGCAAATCGTGTCGCAGAACGGGATATGCAGGTAGAGCGACAGCGGCGGCCTTGCATTGCGCGTCTTCAGACTTGCCACCGTTTGCAGGTAATCGGCATAATCGAACGCCTCGGAGAATCGATCCGCAGTCGGATACGAGGTATACCGCGGGCCGGAGCGATCGAGTTTGCGAATCAGCGCCGCATCGAATTCCACGGATTGCGCTGCCGGTGTTGTTGAAGCCGCCATGTTTTCACTCCTGCTTGCTGTCATGCCGAGGATTCGGATGTAACGCAAGCCGAGTGAAGTGTACGAATCGGAGACGGCAATTTCATTGATCCAAGTCAAAAACGGCCGAGCCGGTAGGGTACGCTGCGCGCACCAATCGGATTCATCCTAAAAATCAGGTGTTTTAAAAAATTGATTCAGGTCAAACATATTCAAACAATCGTTTGAGAATCACGATTGCTTCTGGACGCATCCAATATCAGACCTTACGCTGAAAGCATGTTGTTCAATGCAAAAGCTTCACCGTTCCGGTATTGATCGTTCGTTAAAAGCGCCATCCTCAATAGGAACATGCCATGCTGAGCACGAACCCGATTCCAATTGATGGCCCTCCCCCGCCGGGCAATGCGATGAGCTTGGCCATGGAGTTTGCATCGTTAAAAATCATGCCCGATTCGGTAGAACGCGAATTGGTCGATCAGCATGATTCGGAAATCCAGCAACTGCTTCCCATGCTGGGGCCATTAGCCGGCCTCGGCGTCATCTTGTTCAGCATATGGGATTATTTTATTGACCCGGCAAACGCGTTGACCACAACCGTGGTGCGCGTCCTATTCGTTCTCATCGGATCGGCAGCCTACTTCCCTACGCGCTTGCCGTGGACGCCGGCGCAGCGTTGCGGCTATATTTATTGCACGCATGCCTGCGCAATCATTATTTGTGAATTCCTGTTGAACGACGGTTTCCTGTATGGACTGACCGGCATTGCCGCCTGCGTGTTCACGGTGTCGGTGGTAACGCTCCGAATCAAAACCTTTCTGCTGATCTTGAGCGTTCCATCGCTTTTATTCGTTGCATTAAGCGCCGCCGGCATGCCCTTGCTTGGCTTTATCAACAGCCTGATGCTTTACTTTTTTTCCGTCAGTCTGGCGTGCATATTGATGCTGGTCATACGCTCTTTTCGCAAAAAAGCGTTCCTGTTTGAGCAGGAGCTGCTCCATACATCCCGGCATGACAGTCTGACGGGAGCGTACAACCGCGGCTATCTGACCGAACTGGCAGAGCGCGAGCTTGCATTGGCCAAGCGCCATGGGCGAGCTCTTGCGATCCTGATGTTGGACATCGATCATTTCAAACTCGTGAATGACACGTACGGTCACGACGTCGGAGACCAGGTGATTAAATTACTTGTCAGTACCTGCACTGAAAATCTGCGTGCGATCGACCATTTTGGCAGGATAGGCGGAGAGGAGTTTGTTTGCGTGTTGCCTGAAACCGGAGAAGCCGACGCGCTGCTGTGCGCCGAGCGCCTGCGCGGCAATATTGAAGCCTTGCGCATCGAGGTACCGCAAGGACAGTTTCAATTCACCGTGAGCATAGGCGTTGTCACATTCAATCCGGATCACGCCGGCTGGTCTGCGTTATTGAAGGATGCCGACGCTGCGCTGTACCGTGCAAAGCGGGAAGGAAGAAACCGGGTTGTGCTGGCCGCATCGAAGACAACATCGAAGAACGTCGCCAACTGCCAAACCGCGACGGCATGACCAAGAAGAGCGGCAAAGGCCCCCATTCAAGGCAGGGCTGGGCGCGATCCGGTCAGAAAATATTCGACCAGCTCCCGCACTGATCTGATGGCATTACCGAAAGGCAGACTCTCAGAACCTCGGAAAAACAATCCTCGCTTGATATCGCCGTTTAATGCGAAAGCAAGCTGCGTATCGATGCAAAACTGGCCGGCCTTGTCGATACCGTCACGCAGCCCGCACTGCTGCAAACAGTCGAAACCCACTGTGCACTGCCTGACCTTTGCCTTTTCCTGCAACTTCATTTCCTTATCAAGATAATTCGCCAGCCATGGTGTCCGCACCGCGCGCGCCGGCAGGCCAGCGACGCTCATGAAAGTCACGATATCCTCCGGACGGGCATCGGCCAGCACTTTCTTGAAATTGGGATGTGCATCGCCCTCTTGCGTCACCGCGAATGGCGTACCGAGCTGAACTGCACTGGCGCCCAACGCCAACACCTCGCGCATCTGTTCATGGGTATGGATTCCGCCTGCGGCGATCAGAGGGATGCGTTCCTGTTCGACCCCAAGCTGCCTGAACACCTCGAAGG
>CAMLDH010000047.1 GCA_946478765.1 uncultured Oxalobacteraceae bacterium
CCTGGCGCATGCGCTTGCCAACGACCCGCAAGCACAGCCTGATGAAAAGCTCTGGGTCTCGATCCGCTTGGCGGAAATGGCGCAGCGGCTGGGCCGGACTGCCATCGCCGAGACGCATTTCAAGCAAGGTTTGGCGCTCGGTATCACCGATACCTTCCTGCTGGCCGCGTATGCGGATTTTCTACTGGATCAACAGCGTCCGGCGGAAGTCGTCGCCTTGTTGAAGGACAAGACCCGCTCGGACACGTTGTTGCTGCGTTTGGTGTTTGCCGAACGCGCATTGAATTTGCCGGATGCGAAAGAACGTGAAGCGGCGCTTGCTGCCCGCTACGCCGCCGCGCAACTGCGCGGCGATACTGTGCACCAGCAGGAAGAGGCGCAGTTTGCGCTGCGGGTGCAACACGATCCGAAAAAGGCGCTGATGCTGGCGCAGGAAAACTGGAAAGTACAGCTTGAGCCACGTGATGCCCGCATTTTTCTGGAGGCGGCACTGGTACTGAAAGATCCGGCCGCGGCGCAACCCGTATTGCAATGGCTGGACGACAGCCATATCGAGGATCACCGTCTGACGGGTTTGGCAACACAAGTGAAGGCGGTGCGTAAATGAGGCGCCTCCTAGTGCTGTTTGCTGGCCTCTTGTTGTCGATCGGCGCCCACGCACACAAACCCAGCGACAGCTACCTGATATTGAGCGTCAATGACCGCGCCATCACCGGGCAATGGGATATCGCACTGCGCGACCTGGATTTCGCCATCGGCCTGGACGCCAATGGCGATGCCGAAATTACGTGGGGTGAAGTGCGTGCAAAACATGCAGAGATTGCGGCTTATGCGATGTCGCGTCTGCAGCTATCTACCGCTGGCCAGACTTGTCCGGCGCGCGTGACCGGACACTTGATCGACGAGCATACCGATGGTGCTTATGCAGTACTGCGCTTTAGCGCCGATTGTCCGGCTGTGCCGGAAACACTGCAGGCACGCTACGCCTTGTTCTTTGATATTGATCCGCAACACAAGGGTTTGTTACGGCTGCAATATCAAGGCGCATCAAGCACTGGCATTTTCAGTCCGGAAAAGGCCTCGCAGCAGTTTGTATTAAGCAAGCCGAGCAAGTTGCGCCAGTTCCTCGATTATGGGCGCGAAGGGGTGTGGCATATCTGGATCGGCTTTGACCACATCCTGTTTTTGCTGGCCCTGCTGCTGCCGGCAGTCGTCTATCGTAAAGGAAAGACATGGCTGGCTGTATCGGCATTCAAGCCCGCGTTCTGGTCTGTGCTCAAGATTGTCACGGCATTTACCGTCGCGCATTCCATCACGTTGACGCTGGCAACGCTCGGCGTGATCAGTCTGCCTTCGCGCTGGGTAGAATCGACGATTGCCGCATCGGTTGTCGTTGCCGCACTCAATAACGTATTTCCGTTGTTCCGCGAACGGCGCTGGATGATGGCGTTTGTATTCGGGCTGATTCACGGGTTTGGTTTTGCCAGCGTCTTGACCGATCTCGGCTTGCCGCAGGACGCGCTGATCCTGGCGCTGGTCGGTTTCAATTTGGGTGTCGAGACCGGGCAATTGGCGATTGTCGCGGCATTTTTGCCGATCGCATTTGTATTGCGGCATAGCTGGTTGTATCGCCGCGTGGTCCTGCTGGGCGGCTCGATCATGATCGCTATTCTGGCGGCAATCTGGTTGGTCGAGCGTGCATTTGATTTGAAGGTGCTGCCGTTTTAAACCAGTATTGGATTGCGCTTCATTTCAGTTCGGACGGCGAAACCTCGCGCCATTCGCCTGGCCACAGGGGATGCGTCTCCAGCGAAAATGGCCCAATGGCAATCCGGATCAAGCGCAATGTCGGCAATCCCACTGCTGCCGTCATGCGGCGCACCTGACGATTTTTCCCTTCCGCCAATGTAATCGCCAACCAACTGGTGGGCGCATTGGCGCGTTGCCGAATCGGCGGATTGCGTGCCCATAGCCAGGCCGGCGCCGCAATCTGCCTGGCATCACACGGCTGCGTGACAAAATCGCCTAGGTTCAACGGGGCGCGCAGCCGCGCCAGCGCTGCAGCATCGGCGATTCCCTCCACTTGCGCAATATACGTCTTCGACTGCTTATGATCCGGATGGCTGATGTCGTGCTGCAGTCGCCCGTCATCCGTCAGCAGCAGCAAACCTTCACTATCTGCATCCAACCGTCCGGCTGGGTATATATTGGGAATTTTTACGTAATTGGCCAGCGTTTCGCGTGTCGGATGCGGCGAAAATTGGCACATTACTTGATTTGGTTTATTAAAAAGTATCAATGGCATGGTTAGTCTGTAGCAATGTGGCTTATCCGGATTGTACTGTTTTCAAGGGCTTTCCCAAGCCGCATGAGGCCGTGTTCATTTTGTTGCTTTTATGGAATGTTGCAAAAGCATGGCATCCAATAAAATACTAGTGCATAATACGAAACGTGGTCTTATGTCTTATATAAGACCGGTGTTGTGATATGAGCGCCATATTTACAATGCAACCCGCCCACTTTCCGTCCTAATTCCGGAGATAACGATGTATCAACATATCAAAGTGCCTGCCGATGGCAAGAAAATCACTGTCAACGCCGATTTTTCGCTAAATGTTCCAGACAACCCGATCCTTCCGTACATCGAAGGCGATGGCACTGGTGTCGATATCAGCCCGGTCATGATCAAGGTGATCGATGCAGCCGTCGCAAAAGCCTATGGCGGCAAACGCAAGATCAGCTGGATGGAAATTTATGCGGGCGAGAAGTCGACCAAAGTCTACGGCCCGGACGTCTGGTTGCCGGAAGAAACGTTGAAAGTTTTGAAAGATTACGTTGTTTCCATCAAAGGTCCGTTGACAACGCCGGTCGGCGGCGGCATTCGCTCCTTGAACGTTGCGTTGCGCCAAGAACTCGACCTGTACGTCTGTCTGCGTCCGGTACGCTACTTCAAAGGCGTGCCATCGCCGGTGCGTGAGCCGCACAAGACCGACATGGTGATCTTCCGTGAGAACTCGGAAGACATCTATGCCGGAATCGAATGGCAAGAGGGCACGGACGGCGCGAAGAAAGTCATCGACTTCCTGATCAAGGAAATGGGCGTCAAGAAGATTCGCTTTCCAGACTCGTCCGGCATCGGCATCAAGCCGGTATCGCGCGAAGGCACCGAGCGTCTGGTGCGCAAGGCGATTCAGTACGCGATCGACAATGACAAGCCCTCCGTGACGATTGTCCACAAAGGCAACATCATGAAGTACACCGAAGGTGGCTTCCGTGACTGGGCGTACGCGCTGGCGCAAAAAGAATTCGGCGCGCAATTGGTTGACGGCGGCCCATGGTGCAAATTCAAGAATCCGAAGACCGGCAAGGACATTACGGTCAAGGATTCCATCGCTGATGCATTCCTGCAGCAGATCCTGTTGCGTCCGAACGAGTACAGCGTGATCGCCACGCTGAACCTGAATGGCGACTATATTTCCGATGCGTTGGCGGCACAGGTCGGCGGTATCGGCATTGCGCCGGGCGCGAACTTGTCCGACTCGGTCGCGATGTTCGAAGCAACGCATGGTACTGCACCGAAATATGCGGGCAAGGATTATGTGAATCCGGGCTCGCTGATTCTGTCGGCCGAGATGATGTTGCGCCACATGGGCTGGCTGGAAGCGGCGGATCTGATCATCAGCTCGATGGAAAAATCGATCACGGCGAAGAAAGTCACTTACGACTTCGCACGCCTCATGGAAGGCGCGACCCAAGTATCGTGCTCCGGTTTCGGCGATGTGATGATCGAACACATGTAATGCGTGAATCGTTGCTGCATGAGAGTGCAGCGATGCAGCAGACGTAAAAAGGCCGGATTGATTCCGGCCTTTTTACGTCCTGTGGAAGAGTGCCGAAGCTTCATTGTTATTACTTTAACGCTGTTTCTGCGTGTGGCGATTACGTGCTAATACTTAATAATTTGCGATTGCTTTTTTTGCGGCCTTGAGCAAAATATGTGTTGAAATTTTGGCAGAAAAAAACGCTGGAGACTCAATATAAAAAAAACCCCGCAAGAGCGGGGTTTTTCACTGTACTGCTTAATTCAGGAGAATTAAGGAGCTTGAATGTTTGAAGCTTGCTTGCCTTTGGGGCCTTGCGTGACTTCGAACTGGACCTTTTGACCTTCTTTAAGGGTCTTAAAGCCGTTCATCTGGATTGCGGAAAAGTGTGCAAACAAATCTTCACCGCCGTCATCCGGGGTGATAAAGCCGAAGCCTTTAGAATCGTTGAACCACTTGACGGTACCTGTTGCCATAAAAGCGTCTTTCAAATAATGACTATCACACGAGCCGTAAAAGCAAGAAGCCTCGCGTAACGCTGCCCCCTCCTAAAACTTGCCCACTTCATATTGACAAGCCGCTAACAGCCGTACTCATCAATAATGTTCATTGTTCCTGCAAAAAATGCAAAAGTCAAGGTGATTTCCAGTGGGTTTGCAGTTTTATTTGGGTCCATAGTCGCGGCACACTCTTGATTTGGAGGATTTGATCAATATCTGCGTACTATCAATAAACGGCGTAATATCAGCATAAATATGGAATACTGCTTACTTGAGCGCATTGCGCAGACAGCTAAACGCATTAGAATAGACGCATGGCAACTAAGCATGAGAACGGTACCGTTGTTGTTCGGCAAGAGCAAAAGCTCAAGCCACCACCCATGTACCAGGTATTATTGTTAAATGATGACTACACGCCGATGGAATTCGTCGTGGCGGTTGTCCAGGAATATTTCAATAAAGACCGTGAGACTGCGACGCAAATCATGCTCAAGGTTCATCGTGACGGCAAAGGTATGTGCGGCGTGTATCCCAAAGATATTGCGTCCACTAAAGTTGAACTCGTTTTAACCCACGCTAGGAAGGCGGGGCACCCGCTGCAATGCGTGATGGAGGAAGTATGATTGCGCAGGAATTGGAAGTCAGTTTGCACATGGCCTTCGTGGAAGCGCGACAGGCGCGCCATGAATTCATCACTGTCGAACATTTATTGCTCGCACTGCTCGACAATCCGTCGGCAGCCGAGGTGTTGCGTGCATGCGCGGTCAATATAGAAGACTTGCGCAAGACGCTGACCAACTTCATTGGCGACAACACGCCTACCGTGCCCGGCGCGAGCGAAGTCGATACGCAACCGACGCTCGGTTTCCAGCGTGTGATCCAACGCGCCATCATGCATGTGCAGTCCGCATCGAATGGCAAGAAGGAAGTGACCGGCGCCAACGTATTGGTCGCGATCTTTGGCGAGAAGGATTCGCACGCGGTCTATTATTTGCACCAGCAAGGCGTGACGCGCCTTGACGTCGTCAATTTCATCTCGCACGGTGTGCGCAAGGATCAACAAGCCGATGCGCAAAAATCCTCGGAAGGTGCGGAAGACGTGCAAGCCGAAGGTCAGCAGAAAGAAAGCCCGCTTGATCAATTCACGCAAAATCTGAACAAGCTCGCAGCCGAAGGCAAGATCGATCCATTGATTGGCCGCGAAGCCGAAGTCGAGCGCGTCATTCAGACCTTGTGCCGTCGCCGCAAGAACAATCCATTGCTGGTGGGTGAGGCGGGCGTCGGCAAGACCGCAATTGCCGAAGGACTGGCGTGGCGCGTGACACAGAACGACGTGCCAGAGATTCTGCAAAACGCGGTGGTGTATTCGCTCGACATGGGTGCGCTCTTGGCCGGGACAAAATATCGCGGCGACTTCGAGCAGCGTCTGAAAGCGGTGTTGAAGCAGTTAAAAGACAATCCGAACGGCATCCTGTTTATCGACGAGATTCATACGATTATCGGCGCCGGTTCTGCTTCAGGCGGCACGCTTGATGCCTCGAATTTATTGAAACCCGCGTTGGCCAGCGGCCAGCTCAAATGCATCGGTGCGACCACGTTTACCGAATTCCGCGGCGTATTCGAGAAAGACCATGCACTGTCGCGCCGCTTCCAGAAGGTCGATGTGAACGAGCCGACCGTTGAACAGACGGTGCAAATCCTGCGCGGATTGAAGTCGCGTTTTGAAGAGCACCATGGCGTCAAATATTCAGCATCCGCGCTGTCTTCGGCGGCGGAACTGGCGGCACGTTTCATCAACGACCGCCATCTGCCGGACAAGGCCATCGATGTGATCGACGAAGCCGGCGCCGCGCAGCGCATCCTGCCGAAGTCGAAGCAGAAGAAGACGATCGGTAAATCCGAAATCGAGGACATCATCTCGAAGATTGCACGCATCCCGCCGCAATCGGTCAATCAGGATGATCGCACCAAGCTGCAGACGATCGACCGCGATTTGAAAAATGTCGTGTTCGGTCAGGATCCGGCGATCGAAGCGCTTGCATCCGCCATCAAGATGGCGCGTGCGGGCCTGGGCAAGACCGACAAGCCGATCGGCTCCTTCCTGTTCTCCGGCCCGACCGGCGTCGGCAAAACCGAAGTGGCGAAACAGCTTGCGTTCATTCTCGGCATTGAACTGATCCGTTTCGACATGTCGGAATACATGGAGCGCCACGCAGTCAGCCGCTTGATCGGCGCGCCTCCGGGTTATGTCGGATTCGACCAAGGGGGGTTGTTGACCGAGGCGATTACGAAGAAGCCGCATGCGGTACTGTTGCTCGACGAGATCGAAAAGGCGCACCCCGATATCTTCAATATCCTGCTGCAAGTGATGGACCATGGCACGTTGACCGATAACAACGGCCGCAAGGCGGATTTCCGCAATGTGATCATTGTGATGACCACCAATGCCGGTGCGGAGAGTTTGCAGAAGCGTTCGATCGGCTTCACCGACAAGAAAGAATCGGGCGACGAGATGGCGGATATCAAGCGTATGTTTACGCCGGAATTCCGTAATCGTCTGGATTCCATCATCAGCTTCCGTGCGTTGGATGAGGAAGTCATCTTGCGTGTGGTCGACAAGTTCCTGATGCAACTCGAAGAACAACTGCACGAGAAGAAAGTGGAAGCTGTTTTCACTGACACCTTGCGCAAGTTCCTCGCGAAGAAGGGCTTTGATCCGTTGATGGGCGCAAGGCCGATGTCGCGTCTGATCCAGGACATGATACGCAAGGCGCTGGCTGACGAACTGCTGTTCGGCAAGCTGGTGGCGGGCGGTCGCGTCACGGTGGATATGGATGAAAAAGACCAGATCAAGCTGGACTTTACGGAAGGCGATCCAGCACCGCCGCCGGTGCCGCCAGAGACAGTCGAAATAGAATAATTCTGTGTCGCTTCAAGAAACCCGAACGCATGAAAATGGTTCGGGTTTTTTTATTGCCGTATCCGTCCGCGTTATTGTCCCGGGTTCATGATTTCGGCATGGATCGCATTGACGCTGTTGACGATCTCGTCCGAAAGCGTGGCCGCGTAAGCATCGATGTTTTCCTTCAATTGCGCCAAATTGGTCGCGCCGATAATCGTCGATGCGACGAACCAGCGCGAGTAGCACCATGCGAGCGCAAGCTGGGCAGGCGTCATGCCGTTGGCGCGCGCTAGGGCGGCATAGCGTTTGGCTGCCGCCTGTACCGATGGGCGCAGGTAGCGCGGACTCCAGCTCGGCGGAAAAATCGTCAATCGCCCGTGGGCTTTCGGATCATCCAGATACTTGGCAGTGAGCTGGCCGAATGCGAGCGGACTGTACGCCAGCAAACCGACATTCTCGCGAAAACACAACTCATCCAGGCCGCTCTCAAAACTGCGATTGGCCAGGTTGTACGCGTTTTGAATCGAGACGATCTGCGGCAGCCCTTTCAATTCGGATTGCTTGATGAATTCGGCGAGGCCCCAGGCACTCTCATTGGATACGCCGATATGGCGAATCTTGCCGGCCTTGATCAGGTCGGCCAGTGCCGCCAATGTGTCTTCGATGGCTGTATGCGGGCGCTCGTTGTCGGGATTGAAGGAGCGCTGGCCGAAAATCGGCACATTGCGGCTGGGCCAGTGCAACTGGTACAGGTCGATGTAATCGGTTTGGAGTCGCTGCAAGCTGGCGTCGATAGCGGTGCGGATATTGGCGGCATCCAGATCAGTCTTGCCATTGCGAATCCAGCCCATGCGCGCCGGTCCGGCCACTTTGGTGGCGAGGACGATGTCCTTGCGTTTGCCGGACTTCTTCAGCCAGCTGCCGATGAAGCATTCGGTCGTGCCTTGCGTCTCGGCGCGCGGCATCACCGGGTACATCTCGGCGGTATCGATAAAGTTGATGCCGCGCTCCAGTGCGTAATCAAGTTGAGAATGCGCGTCGGCTTCAGTATTTTGTTCGCCGAAGGTCATGGTGCCGAGACAGATTTCGGAGACGAGCAGATCGCTGCAGCCGAGTGGAATTTTTTGCATGGTGATCGAGTAGTTAGGAATGCCCATCGATATTGGCGGGCCGGGCATCAAACTTTAACGCGATTTGCGCAACGCTGCAGCGCACTCCCGGACCAGCGCCGGACCGCGATAGATCAGGCCGCTATACAGTTGCACCAGCGACGCACCGGCATCGATCTTGGTCTGCGCATCCTCACCTGAAAAAATGCCGCCGACGCCGATGATCGGTAGCGCATTGCCCAGTTCCGTCTTCAATCCGCGTATCACGGTATTGGAGAGTTCAAACACTGGCGCCCCTGACAATCCACCCATTTCGTCCGCATGTTCCATGCCCTTGACCGCATCGCGGGTGATGGTGGTATTGGTCGCGATAACCGCATCCATCTTGTGCCGTACCAACGCGCCCGCAATCATCTTGATTTGTTCGCGATCGATGTCGGGGGCGATCTTGAGGGCGATCGGAACATAGCGCTTATGCCGGTCTGCGAGACGCTGTTGCGCATCTTTCAGTTGCGCCAGTAGCGCATCCAGCTCGGACGCGCCTTGCAACTGGCGTAGATTCTTGGTGTTGGGGGACGAAATATTCACTGTTACATAACTGGCGTACGGATACACCTTTTCGAGACACAGCAGATAGTCGTCTGCCGCACGTTCGATCGGCGTATCGGCATTCTTGCCGATGTTCAGGCCCAGCACGCCGTGCTTGTCTTGATAGAATTTCGACGCCTGTACATTCGCCACGAAGGCATCGACGCCGCCATTGTTGAATCCCATGCGGTTAATGATCGCATTTGCCTTCGGCAAACGGAACATGCGCGGCTTTGGATTGCCGGGTTGTGCGCGCGGCGTGACGGTGCCGACTTCGATGAAACCGAATCCCAACGCCGCCAACCCGTCGATATAGGCGCCGTCCTTGTCCAGTCCCGCTGCCAGGCCGACTGGATTGGGAAAAGTAATTCCCATCACGTCGCGCGGATCCGATGTGGGGCGGGCGACTGCTTTGGTCAGGCCGAGAGCGGCGGCGCGCTTGAGCGAGGGCAGCGTTAAATTATGCGCATCCTCGGGATCCAGCGAGAACAGGAAAGGGCGCGCAAGGGCGAACAGGAATTTGTCGGACATGAAAGAAGGGCATTGTGGCAGAGAACAGGAACGCCAGCGAGGACGGCTCTCTGGGCGCGCAATGTCCTGTTTGGCAAAATTTCCGTGATTTTACCGCGAGGCAGGATTACAGCGCGTCCCATTTGCCGTGTCGAAGGGCTTCGATCGGGCGGAAATTGATTTTATAGGCCATCTTCGTGCTTTCCTTGATCCAGTAACCGAGATACACGTAGGGCATGTCCAGACGCTTCGCCTGTTCGATTTGCCACAGCACATTGTAGGTGCCATAAGACGCGCCCTGGATATCGGGATCGTAAAACGTATAGACCGACGACAAGCCGTCATCCAACACATCAATGATGCTTATCATGCGCAGCGTGCCGTCGGGATCACGGAATTCGACCAGCCGCGTGTTGACTTTGCTTTGCAGTAAAAACTGCGCGTATTGATCGCGGCTATCCTGATCCATGCCGCCGCCGGCGTGGCGCGCCGCCTGATAGCGTAAATAGAGTTCGTAATGCTCAGGCACGTAGGCGAGTGTCGTTACCCACGCGGTCAAATGTCGATGCCGGGCCCAGGCGCGGCGTTGGCTGCGATTGGCGGCAAATTCGCCGGTTTTCACGCGCACCGGCGTGCATGCATGGCAGCCGTCGCAATACGGGCGGTAGGTAAAAATGCCACTGCGGCGAAAACCATTCTTGACCAGTTCAGCGTAGACGTCGGCGTTGATCAGATGCGAAGGCGTGGCAACTTGGGAGCGCGCCTGGCGCTCCTCCAGATAGCTGCATGGATACGGCGCGGTAGCGTAGAACTGCAGAGTGGAAAACGGCAAGTCTTTCAGGTGCGTCATGTACATCCTATTTTGCAACGCTGATGATCGTTATAATTTACACCGTAACGGTGAGTCGGCAGAAGGGGTTTTTGCCTGCTCACTGAAATAAATTTAGTGGTTTCCAGTTCTCAATCTGCGGTTGTCCGATCGCATCCTGCAGTCGTGCGATGAATTCCGAACGAGAAATTGGCGCGGCGCCAAGGGAGGCAAGATGTGACGTTTCCTGCTGGCAGTCGATCATGCCGACCCCATTGCTTCTCAGGAAATGCACGAGATAGGCGAGCGCCACTTTAGACGCGTCCGCCACGCGCGCAAACATCGATTCTCCGTAAAACATGCGTCCGATGCAGATGCCATACGCGCCACCGATAAGGTGTCCGTCACACCAGACTTCGGACGAGTGTGCATGGCCCAGTCGATGCAGTGCACCGTAACCGGCAATGATGTCGCTGGAAATCCAGGTGCCCGCACCGTCCTTGCGTGGGGCGGCGCATGCCCGCATCACTTCCTCAAATGCGCTATCGAAGCGCACCTCCCACCCTCCGGGCGCGAACATGTTTTTCTGGATTTTTTTCAGCTTTTTTTTCAAGCTGCCCGACACGATAAAGCGATCGGTAAATAGCACCATGCGCGGGTCTGTGCTCCACCACAAAATCGGCTGATCTTCGGAAAACCACGGAAAGATTCCGTGGCGGTAAGCCTGCAGCAGGCGCTCCGGCGATAAATCGGCGCCGGCAGCGAGCAGGCCCGCCGCGCCATCCATGTCGGTCAATGCCTTGGAAACATCGGGAAAGGGAGTGCCAGCCTCTAGCCAGGGAATCATGATGGCGCCCCAATCTGGTTCGAAAATTTGCATTGAAATAGGGCGAAAAAAAGTGTTTGCTTAGTCATTCAGTAAAGTAGTGAATAAAATCAATTATTTATGAAGTGCGCCAAAACGGAATGATGGTTGCTTTGTTTTGTTGCCTTAATTAAATGCTGCACACTTGCTGGCGGCATTTTTGCCAGAATGCCCTTAAAAACGGCGCGATGCCTTGTTCATTCTGCTGGACGCGATGATGATTTTGGCAATGCACATGGGTTTTGCGTTTCTCGAACTTGGTACGGGGTGCAAGAAAAAGCAAATCAATGCCTTGATCAAAATCTTAGTCGATTTTGCGATTTCGACAATCGCTTATTTTTTTGTCGGTTACAGCATTGCCTATGCCGATTGATGCCGATCAAATACCGCAACTCTCCCGCCAGATACGTTCTAACCGGTACTTTCCCGGCGTTCGCGCAGGCGCCATGGGACAGTGACATTCACAACGCAGCAGTTTTGAGCAAGGCAGCATGACGCCAACCAGTCCGGACGAGGCAAGTGCCGTTCGCGTGATGTTCGGTGGCGATGTCATGCTCGGACGCATCGTGAAAGAGAGGATCTTGCGATACGGCCCGGACTATCCGCTGGGGGCCGTTGCGCAGTTGATGCGGTCGCCGCACCTCACGATCGTCAACCTGGAATGCGCAATCACTTCTGCCCACGATATCTGGCCGGGCGCGCCCAAGGCTTTTTACTTCGGCGCACCGCCGCAGGCAATTCATGCGTTGACCGGCGCCGGGATCGACATGGTGAGTCTGGCGAATAACCATACGCTCGATTTCGGCGTCAAAGGCTTGGTGGATACCTTGCATCATCTGCGCCGGCATGGCATTCGTTATGCCGGGGCCGGTGTCGATATCGCTGCAGCCTTATCTCCGGCGATCGTGGATTGCGACGGCATCAAGTTTGGCATGGCGGCGTTTTGCGATCATCAGGCCGACTTCGCCGCGCACGCGAATCATCCCGGTATTGCGTATCTGGATTTCGACGATGAGTTTGCCGTAGTCGCGGCGCTGCGCAAGCCGCTTGACGCCCTGCGCAGCGCCGCGGTCGATTGGCCCATCCTGTCGCTGCACTGGGGGCCGAACATGGTGTTTCGGCCATCGATAAAATTCCGTCGTCTGGCGCATGCGGCCATCAGCATGGGCTGGAAAATACTGTTCGGCCACAGCGCCCATGTGTTTCAGGGGATAGAAATTTACCGCGGATACCCGATCGTTTATGCGGCAGGGGATCTGGTGGACGATTACCATGTCGATCCGGAATTCAAGAATGATCATCAGTTGTTGTTTGAGATGGAACTTACCCGTAGCGCATTACGACGTATTGTTGTTCATCCGGTTTTCATCGAGAATTGTCGGGCACAACGCGCCAATCAGGCGCAGTCCGAATACATCGTTACATGGATGACGGCGGTTTGTAACGAAATGGGAACGCGTGTGCAGCAGGATGGGGAAAGCATCTGGATCACGGGCGCGGCAAATGGCTAACCATGATGCGCGTTGCCCGTCGGCGCCGTCAGGTTCAGGCGTTTTGATGTCTCAACGACATGAAAAAATGGCAGTTTTTCAAGCTGCCATTTTTCGGTGTTGGTCTGTAAAAGAGCGTATTTCAAAATTGAAAGAGATTAAGCATTGCATCCGATCAGTCGTTAACAAAGTTGGCAGCAAAGCTGTTTCCTCTCGGGAGACGATCATGGAACGTTTATGGCTAATAACGGGCCTGCTGTTCGGGCTAGGAACGTCGGGATGGGCTGGTGGCGCGGCGGTAGAAGAAGACATCAGTGCCGCCGATGCAATCGCCATTCATACGGTCGTGCAAACGCAGTTCGATGCGTTTGCACAAGACGATGCGGTGGGCGCATTCGAACTGGCGTCGCTTGATACCCGGACAAAAGTCGGCAGTCCGGACAAATTCCTGCATCTGGTCAAGAAGCACTACAACCCCCTCTACCGCCACGAAATGGCGGTGTTTTCCCCGCCGGAAGTGATCGAGGGCGAGACGATCCAGGTCGTTCGCGTGACCACCCGCGATAGCCATGTGTGGCTTGCGGTTTATCGCATGCAGCGGGAACAGGATGGCAGTTGGAAAATAGATAGTTGTCATTTGCTTGAAACGACAAGCATTTCAATCTGAACGATGCTGCCGGCGTCGACGTGCGCGGGGAGTGAGTCGAATAGGGGGGGGGCAAATCCCGCTTGCTGCAATCTGCGCATGAAACGAAACGCGCCGGCCCTGTCGCAACACTGCTGCACGATTCCCGCAACCCCGCCGAATTTTTTGCATGCGTCCCCGTTCTAACTCATATTCGGGAGCAGGCCGCCGCCTGCCTGCTTCTTGCCGCAAGAAATCCCTCTGTCATGGAAAGTAGCTACGCATGACCCAGCCGCACATCAGGAACTGGCCCGCAGACGGCAAGATGGGCGAGTGTATCCGGGAGGGCAATTGGTCTGCCACCAGCCTCGGTCCGATCGAGACATGGCCGCAGCGGCTCAAAGACACAATTGACATTCTGCTGCGCTTGCCGATGCCTGCCGTCCTGGCGTGGGGGGAGGACGGCATCATGTTTTGTAACGATGCCTGCGCGGCCTTCGCGGAAACCTTGCATCCCAGGCTGCTGGGCAGCAATGTGGACGAAAGCTGGCTCGACAATGAGGGTTTCAGGAACAACATGCGGAAGGTGCGCCGGGACGGCGTGTCGTTCGCCTGTCCCGATCGGGAATTCACGCTGTATCACAACGGTAACGCCAGGCATGCATGGCTTAACCTGAACTATTCCCCGGTGCCCGACGAGAGCGGCAATCCGGTCGGCGCACTCGCGCTCTTCATCGAGACCACCGAGCGCGTACATGCCGAACAAGCGCTGCGCGAAAGCGAACAACGCCTGTCTGCAATCTTTACGCGGGCACAGGTCGGACTGTCCGTCATTTCCCAGAAAGGGCGTTTTCTTCGCGTCAACGATGAACTCTGCCGGATGTTCGGACGCACACGCGAGACGCTGCTGAATGCGGGCGTACAGGATGTCACCCACCCGGATGACCTGGAGAATACGCTGAAGGCAGTCGGGCATTTGCTCGTAACGGGAGAATCGGTGTCGATCGACAAGCGCTATGTGCGTGCGGACGGCACGGTTGTGTTTGGCAACAGCATCCTTACCCGTCTTGAGAACGGGAACGGGCAAACCTATTCGGTGCTGGTGGTGACAGTTGATCTTACCGAGCGCAAACGCGCGCAGGAAGCGCTGGCGGAAAGCGAGGCGCGATTCCGCGCGCTCGCTGAAGCGTCGCCGGCGCTGATCTGGCAAGTCGACCCGCATGGTTCCGCGGTCTATGTCAATCCGCGCCACGTCGGTCTGGTCGGCATATCGCCGGAGGAACTGCGCGATTTCGGCTGGGCATCGATACTGCATCCGGACGATCTTGCGGGGTTCACGCAACAGCTGGCAGAGGCGCTGCGAGACAGGAAGCCGATGCAATTGCGCGTACGGATCAAGTGCGTGGACGGCCAATGGCACTGGATGGAAGTGCATGCCGCGCCGTGGTTTACAGCCGACGGCCACTACGCAGGGCATGTCGGCATTTCGGTTGATATCAACGATGCCGTACGTGCACAGGAGGAGCTTCTTCTCAGCAACGAGCGCTTGAATCTTGCGATTGAGGGGTCGGGCGATGGCGTATGGGACTGGAATATGCAAACCGGAGAAATCATTAGCTCGGATCGGACCAATGAAATACTGGGACTGGACCACCAGGAAGAACTGCGCGAATACGAAGATTGGGAAAAGCGCGTGCATCCGGAAGACTTGCCTGCGGCGCTGGCCGGAGTGCGCGCCTGCCTGGACGGGACCAGGCCTTCGTTGCATATCGAATACCGCGTGCGGCTCCACGATGGCGAATGGCGCTGGGTACAGGTGCGTGCCATCGTCGTCCGGCGCGATACCCACAACAAGCCCTTGCGCATGACAGGCATGATCAGCGATATCTCGGAGAAACGGCGCTCGGAGGAGGTCGCCTGGCATCATGCCAACTTCGACGCGCTTACCGGTTTGCCGAACCGCCGCCTGTTTCGCGACCGTCTCGACCATGAAGTCAGAAAAGCGCAGCGCACCGGCCTGCCGCTTGCGTTGCTGTTCATCGATCTCGACCACTTCAAGGAAGCGAATGATCTGCTCGGCCACGATATCGGCGACCGGGTGTTGATCGAAGCCGGTCAGCGTATCTGCGGCTGCGTGCGCCGGTCAGATACCGTGGCGCGCCTGGGTGGCGACGAATTTACCGCGATCCTGACGGAGCTGGTCGATCTGGTCCCTGTCGAGCAGGTCGCGCAGAAAATCAACGACGCGCTGTCCGCGCCTTTTCTGGTCGACGATGAGGTGGTCTACCTCTCGGCGAGCATCGGCATCACGCTGTATCCGGGCGATGCAAGCAAAGCAGAAGATCTCGTCCGCAATGCCGACCAGGCGATGTATGTGGCAAAGAATGGCGGGCGCAATCAGTTCAGCTATTTCACGCCATCGATGCAGCGCGAGGCGCACGACCGGTTGCGCCTGATCGGTGACTTGCGCAATGCGCTCAGCCGCGACCAACTCAAGGTCTATTACCAACCGGTCATCGACCTCGGCACCGGCCGCGTGGTCAAGGCCGAAGCGCTGTTGCGCTGGCAGCATCCGCGGCTGGGCATGATCGAACCGCTGCGTTTCATTTCATTCGCCGAAGAAGCGGGGCTCATCAATGAAATCGGCGACTGGGTGTTCCGGGAAGCGGCACGCTGTTCGCTCCGCTGGGGCCGGCGATTGGGCGCGCCGTTCCAGGTGAGCGTCAACAAATCGCCGGTCCAGTTTCTTTCGAGGTCGACGGAGGTGAGCTGGCCGGCCTATCTGCAAGGCCTGGGCCTGACCGGCAGCAGCGTGTCGGTGGAGATTACCGAAGGGCTGTTGCTCAATGCATCGCCGGCCGTGGTCGGCAAACTCCTGCAATACCGCGATGCCGGCATCCAGGTCGCGATCGACGATTTCGGCACGGGCTATTCCTCCATGGCGTATCTGAAAAAATTCGATATCGATTACCTGAAGATCGACCAATCGTTCATCCGCGACATGGTGACCAACGACGGCGATCGGGCGATCGTCAGGTCAGTGACTGCAATGGCGCATGAACTGGGATTGCAGGTGATTGCCGAAGGCATCGAGACTGCCGAACAGAAGGCGCTGCTGATCGATGCGCAATGCGACTTCGGCCAGGGGTTCCTGTTTTCGAAGGCAGTGCCGGCGGACGAGTTCGAGCGCGTGCTGTGCGCGTAATGTTCCGTGCAGCGCGCCCGGCAGGATGTATTAGAGCGGTTTTCGTATCAGTGTACGGGTGTCGCGGGCCGCTTCGGGGCGCATTGCAGCGTTGCTCGTCCCTTGCAGGGCGCGTACCCGCTTGCAAGCGGGTACTGTTTCGCAGGCGGATCGCATGCGATCCGAAATCCCTGCTGCACCTTGTGTGGCTCGCCACACGGCGCTCCTCGCGCCTTGCACTGCACCCCAAATCAA
>CAMLDH010000048.1 GCA_946478765.1 uncultured Oxalobacteraceae bacterium
GTTCATTGGTGTAGCCGTTGCCGACGTGCCAGAGATTTTCCGCCTGGGCACGCAATGCCGCGACCACCGCCGGATTGGCATGGCCCAGACCGGTCACGCCGATGCCGGCGGTCAGGTCCAGATAACGCTTGCCGTCCTGATCCCAGACGTCGAGTCCGAGACCGCGTACCGGTACCAGGGTGCTCGGTGCATAGGTCGGCACCACGACTTCATCAAAGGTTTTGCGGGTGACCGGGGCGGCCGCTGTGCATGCTTCCATGTTGCTCCTCTCAATTGCGTTCATTTCGTGCTCCATCTCGTCCGGAATGATCTAATTATAGAGAGCAGACCGGCAAAATTCTTTTCATTGCGGCGCCATCGCAGATGATATGCGCTGGGGCACCAATCAAATATCGAAGCTGATCCCCTGCGCCAACGGCAAGGAATTACTGTAATTCACCGTATTGGTCGCACGCCGCATATACGCCTTCCATGCATCCGAACCCGACTCGCGCCCGCCGCCGGTTTCCTTCTCGCCGCCGAACGCCCCGCCGATCTCGGCGCCGCTCGGTCCGATGTTGACATTGGCGATCCCGCAATCGCTGCCGCCGGCCGACATGAATGTCTCCGCCTCGCGCAAATCGGTGGTGAAGATGCTCGACGACAGACCTTGCGGCACCGCGTTGTTCCATGCGATCGCCTGGCCCAGCGTTTGGTAGCGCACGATGTAGAGAATCGGCGCAAAGGTCTCGTGATGCATGATGGCCGACTGCGCCGGCATTTCGACCAGAGCCGGATGCACGTAATAACCGTCGTCGCAGCCGGCAACGCGCGCACGCTCGCCGCCGAATACCCGACCGCCTTCCGCCTGCGCCATCTCCAGCGCCTTCTTCATCGCGTCAAAAGCGGCACGGTCGATCAAGGGGCCAACCAGGGTTCCTTTTTCGAGCGGACTGCCGATCGGCAAAGCGCCGTAGATTTTCTTCAGGCGCGGCACCAGCGTGTCGTACACGCTGTCGTGCACGAACAGGCGACGCAAGGTGGTGCAACGCTGCCCAGCGGTACCGACCGCGGAGAACACAATCCCGCGCACGGCCATTTCGAGGTCGGCGCTTGGCGCCACGATCATCGCGTTATTGCCGCCCAGTTCGAGCAGCGAACGCGCCAGGCGCTGCGCACAACGTTCTGCGACCGTGCGTCCCATGCGCGTGCTGCCGGTGGCGCTGACCAGGGGTACGCGCCCATCGTCCACCAGCACCGCGCCGCAGTCGCGATCGCCGATCACCAACTGCGCCAATCCTTGCGGCGCATCGCTGCCGAAGCGTGCCACTGCCTTGGCAAACAGCGCGTGCACGGCAATCGCCGTCAACGGCGTTTTTTCGGAGGGTTTCCACACCACGCTATTGCCGCATACGAATGCCAGCGCCGCATTCCACGACCACACCGCGACCGGGAAATTGAATGCCGAGATCACCCCGATCACGCCGAGCGGATGCCATGCTTCCATCATGCGATGGCCCGGACGCTCGGACGCAATCGTCAAGCCGTAGAGCTGGCGCGACAGGCCGACTGCAAAGTCGCAGATGTCGATCATTTCCTGCACTTCACCCAGACCTTCTTGCAGGATCTTGCCGGCTTCGACGGTCACCAGCTTGCCCAGCGCTTCCTTGTGCGTGCGCAATTCCTCGCCGAACAAGCGGACCAGTTCTCCGCGCCGCGGCGCCGGCACAGTGCGCCATCGTTCGAAAGCGGCTTGCGCGGCGCCGATTTTGGCGCTCACTTCGCCAGGCAGATCGGCACGCAAACCGGCCAATGCCTCGCCGTCGATCGGCGATCTGGCCGTCAAGTCTTGTCCTTGGTATTGCGCCAGATCAACACCGAGCTCGTCCAGTAAATTGTGAATGGATTGCATCAGAAATCTCCTCAATCAAGCAGCGTAAAAGCGGCCGAAACGGTTGGACAGGAAGTCTGCCAGTTTGGCTTGCTCCTGGCGCACCAGACCGCTGTTCGGCAGCGTGCCCTGCATCACCAGATCCACCATGGTGCAGATGCCGGAGGCCGTCGTCAACTGGATTGCCGACAACAATTGACCATTGACATTCTGGCTGTAGATTTTTTTCGCGTAGGTTTCCTGTTCCAGCCGGCCGTCACGCATGCCGCACACGCTGACAAATACCAGCACGACGTCCTGCTTGGTGATGGGGATCGATGCTTCCATCACTTCCTTCAGGATGTGGCGGCGATCGAGTTGACCGAGCTGCAGATCGCGCACCAGCATCTTGATGATGTCGCGGTGTCCCGGATAGCGCACGGTCTTGTAATTCAGGTTCTGTACTTTGCCTGCCAGGCTTTCGCACAAGGTGCCGAGACCGCCCGACGTGTTGAAGGCTTCGTAATCGATCCCGTCCAATGAGAAATGCTCGATTTCCTCCAACGCCGATGTCTCGCGCAAGTTGCCGTCGACGATCGCTTCGCACGGATTGCAGTATTCATTGATCAGACCGTCGGTGCTCCAGGTCAGGTTGTATTTCAACGCATTGTTCGGATAGGTCGGCAGTGCGCCAACGCGCATGCTCACGTCTCTCAATTGTTCGAACCGGCTCGCCACATCGTTGGCGACGATCGCAATGAAGCCCGGCGCCAAACCGCATTGCGGCACGAAGGCGGTCTCGGCATTGACGGCCAATTGCTTGACCACGCGGGTGCTCTCGACATCTTCAGTCAGATCGAAATAATGCGACCTGGCCTTCTTCGCCGCGGCAGCAATCACCGGCGTCAGGAAATAAGGACAAGCGGACAGCGTCACGTCATGACCGCTGATCAATTCAGCGACGGTATCGGGGTCGGTCAGATCGGCCTGCACCGCTTTGACGTTCGGAAAAGCGGCCTGGTCGACATACTGCAAACGCTTCGGATCGCGATCGGCTACCGTCAATTGATAATCGCCGGTATGGGACAGCAGGTTCAGGATCGCGTCGCCGATTTTGCCGGCGCCTAACAGGATCAGTTTCGTTGTCATTTCTCTCTCCCGTCGTTATTGGTGGGGTATGAAAGAAGTGTAGATTCAATGTGCGTCAGATAATAGAGCGTAAAACGTCGTCACAATGTATTAAGATGATACAAATTGACCAAATAAAAATACAAAACGAATGAAATGAACGCAAAACTGGATGATATCGACAACAAGATCCTGGCTTTATTGATGGACGATGCGCGCATGCCGCTGACTACGATTGCCAAGCGGGTGTCGATTGCACGCACCACCGCGATTGCGCGGATCAACGGCCTGGAAAAAAGGGGAATTATCGCGGGTTACGGATTACGCCTGAATCAGGCGTTGTACCAGCCTGCGGTGCGCGCCTACGTCGGCATTTCGATCGACCCGCACAGTTCTGCCGGCTTTGTCAAAGTGCTGCAAACGATGCCGGAAGTCGAAACCCTGTGCGCCGTCAGCGGCACCATCGACTATATGCTGACTTTGCGCTGTCACTCGACCGGCGACCTGGATCGCCTGCTGGACCAGATCGGCGCCATTGAAGGCGTGCGCCAGACCTCGACCTCGATCATTTTGACCAAGCGGATCGACCGCAGCCCGATTGAATACGCGCGCGCGCCTTCTTGAAAAATGTGCTGACGCTCACGCCGGCCACAGCGGCGGCTCATCCATCAGCGCCACCTGTTCGCGCAATTCCAGAATGCGGTCCTGCCAGTAACGCTGCGTGTTAAACCACGGGAAGGCGACCGGAAATGCCGGATCGTCCCAACGCCGCGCCAGCCACGCCGAATAATGAATCAGGCGCAAGGTGCGCAGCGCTTCAATCAGATACAACTCGCGCGGATTGAAATCGAAAAAGTCCTCATACCCGGCCAGGATGTCCGACAACTGGCGCACCATGTCGGCCCGCTCGCCCGACAACAGCATCCATACATCCTGCACCGCAGGACCCATGCGGCTATCGTCGAAATCGACGAAGTGCGGACCGGCATCGGTCCACAACACATTGCCGCAATGGCAGTCGCCATGCAAACGCAACTGTTGCACCGACCCGGCGCGCTCGAAACAATGGCGCACGCCGTCCAGCGCCTGCGTCACCACGCTGCGATAGGCATCGGCCAGATCGGCCGGAATGAGATCGTTCGCCAGCAGATAATCGCGCGGCTCTTCACCAAAGCTGACGATATCGAGGGTCGGCCGCTCCCGGAACGGCGCCAGCGCGCCCACTGCATGGATGCGTCCGATGAAGCGCCCCATCCATTCCAGCGTCGCGGGATCGTCCAGTTCCGGCGCGCGGCCGCCGTGCTTGGGGAATACGGCGAAGCGAAAGCCGTGGAATTCGTGCAATGTCTTGCCTGCGGCCAGTTCCAGTGCCGGCACCACCGGGATTTCGCGCTCGACCAGTTCGCGTACAAATGCATGCTCTTCCAGAATCGCCGCATCGCTCCAGCGTCCGGGACGATAAAACTTCGCGACTAATGGCGGACCGTCTTCCATGCCGATTTGATACACCCGGTTTTCGTAGCTGTTCAAGGCCAGCAAGCGGCCATCGCTGACTAAATCAACGCTATCGAGGGCGTCGAGGACGAGATCCGGCGTTAACGCCGAAAACTGCTGAGTAACAAAACTGGTCATGCGCCACATTGTAAGGGGCAAACCAGACCAGCAAACCATAGTCTCGGCTCAGCCCATTCAAAATTTAAGTAAAAACGAATCATCCCTGTCTTTACCACTCATTCCAGAAAATCGACCAATGGTCAGATGATGATTGCCAGTTTTCCGTACTTGCATGAAAGTATGCACATTACCGTGAGGCAACGTACATTTGAATCACAAGGAAACAGCTACAAATGAAAAAGAGCTCCTCCATGGTGAGATTACTAAAAACCATTCGACTACAGGGCTTTACGTTGATCGAAGTGATGATCACGATCGCGATCATCGGGATCATCTCCGCCATTGCACTTCCCTCCTACCAAAGCTACGTTCTGAAATCAAGGCGAGCGGCCGCACAGGCATTCCTGCTGCAGGTGGCGTTAAAGGAGGAAGAGTATTTTTCCAGCAATAGAGCCTACACCACCACGATTTCGGGAGCAACCGGACTTGGACTGACTGCGCCTACTGAGACGAGCGGCCGCTATACCTACTCCGTATGTACGACGACCGCCTGTAGTGCTGCGACACCGATCAATGGCTACATTATTTTGGCAACTCGCCAGGGAGTTCAAACCAACGACACGGTGGGCGAAGTCAAAATAAATAGTGCCGGCGAGAAGTGCACCACCGCCACGCAGGACAACAAATGGGGAAACACAATCACCTGGGGGAGCGGCTCCAATTGCTAACCGCGCGCATACAACCGAAACATCGAACAGGCGTCACGCTTATCGAGCTGATGGTTACTTTGACCGTTGTCGGTATTTTAGCGGCGATCGCAGCGCCATCTATGAGTACGTTCATTACCAACCAAAAAGTGAAGACGACAAGTTTCGACCTGTATTCCAGTTTTTTACTTGCACAAAGCGAAGCGATAAAGCGCAATGCATCGGTCTCAATTACGCCAATCTCGTCAAACTGGGAAAATGGCTGGACTCTTACGACGCCCGACCCCACCAACGATTCGGCTACCCTGACCCTGCGGCGGCAGGAGGCAATCTCGGGAATCACCATTACCGATAGCCGAGGCGCCAACCCGACAGCCGTATCTTACGGCCACAACGGACGGACCAATGCAGGCGGCGGCTTTACCCTGACGGTGGATGGATCAGGCAGCGGCACCTTCACGGGACGCTGCTTGAGCATTAAATCGAGTGGCACACCTGTCACCTCCGTGAAAACGTCGGGAGGGACTTGTTAATGTCTAATTCCATTCCATGTGCGACTCTCGGCACAAAAGTGCGCGGGGTAAGCATGATCGAAGTGCTGATTGCGTTAGTGGTATTGATGTTTGGCCTGTTGCCATTAGGGGCATTAATGGCCCGTACTCATCGTGCCGAGTTTGAGAGTTATGAGCGAAAGCAAGTGATCATTTTGCTTGAAAACATGGTCGATCGCATCAACGCCAACCACAATGCCGCGAGCTGCTATGCGGTCACCACCAATACCACTTCTGGCAGCCCGTATCTCGGTGACGGCTCATCAATTGACACCACGGGCATTTGTGCTGCCGGCATTGGCATACCGGTCATTCCATCAAGCGGGGAAGCTAGTCGCACCAACAGCGATCTGGATGAGTGGAATGCTTCCCTCCAAGGCACCAGCGAGGTATCCGGCGCCAATAACGTGGGCGGCGCACTGAAAGCGCGCGGCTGCATTACAAATGACGGCATAGTGGGTGGCGATGCCAAGCTCATACAATATACGGTCAGCGTCGCCTGGCAAGGCACCACCGCCCTGCCTCTACCTACTTCGGCATCATCCTGCGCCAAGGGCAGCTATGACGCCGCCGACACTCTGCGTCGAGTTATGAGCGTAATCGTCCGTGTTCCGAGCCTGAACTGATATGAACTCCACTCTTTACAATTCTAGTCGCCAGCATGGTCTGTCACTCGTCGAACTGATGGTTGCTATCACAATAGGCTTGGTGCTGACGGCAGCCATGGGCACCTTGATTGTCAATACGAGTGCGTCGCATGCGGAATTGGCAAAACTAAACCGGCAGATTGAGAATGGCCGCTATGCATACGAAACAGTTGCTGACGACCTTCGCCATGCGGGCAATTACGACATGTATAACCCCACAAAGCAAGCAGTTGATAGTCCGCCAGATGCATGCGCAACCGATGCGGCGACATTGCTGAACTCGCTTCCGTATGCAGTACAAGGCATCAGCAATTACGCCGCATCGGGGGCGGCAAGCGATCTGCGCACCAGCCTGTATTCATGCCTACCCTCGTCCGCAATCGTAGCGGGCACCGATGTGCTCGCGCTCCGTCGCGCAAGTACCGAAAGTTCGACCGTAAGCATCGCCGGGGCAGTTAGTCCTGCCCTGCTCGCCAATCAACATTATCTGCAGGTTGGGCTCAAAAGTGACACTTCCATTGGCGCCGTTCTCGGCACGGCTACATCGGGCACCGTACTCACGACGTTCACCATGAAGAAAAAAGATGCCGGCACCGGCACATCGTCAGGAAATCCCGCAACCTACAATACGCCGGCAGATTTGCGTCTATTCGTGGTGCATATCTATTTTGTCAGTCCATGTAGCGAAGAAGTTCTCGACTGTACTGGAAAGGCGCAACTTCCCACACTCAAACGACTTGAACTGGGCTCGGGCCCCGCAATGGGCAACGTCATGTCGATTGCTGAAGGCATTGAACAATTTCAGGTTGATTACGGGGTGGACGTGGATGGCACAGGCTCGGTGGGAAATTTCTATCAATGCATACCGGCAAGCGGCATGCCGGTCACCTACGAGACAGGATGCAAATGGCAAGATGTCGTCGCAGCGCGCATCAGCATTCTCGCCAGGAACAGCGAGCGGTCGAGCGGGTATACCGATGATCGCACCTATAACCTTGGTCTATGGGGGGTAACAACGGCCACCAGCGACAACTACAAGCGCCACGTGTTTAGCGGTGTCGTCAAGGTAAACAACGTCGGCATGACACGCGAATGCATGCCTACTTCACTGGAGCCTTGTTAATGGTCAGCATGCAACCTCGACGGTCACGCGAAATGGACCGGCGGTCGACACCGCGCAGAGAAACCGGCGCCACCCTGATTGTTGCGCTGATTTTCCTCGTGATCCTTACGCTATTGGTATTTTCGGGCGTCAAGACCGGCGCGCTAAGCTTCCTCATCGCCAATAACGTTCAATATCAACGCGAAGCGATTGCCGTGGCGCAAGCGGTGATTGATTCAAAACTGACCAGTAACAGCTTTTTCGCATCGCCCCCCACTACATCGTCAACCGACACGAGTATTCCAAACTACACCGTGACATTGTATGCACCGAAATGCCTAGGGATAGGGACAAGTGAAGAAACGGGAAAGAAAACGCAATATGGCGGACCGATTATTCCGTACTACCTATGGGAACTCGAAGCGCAGGCAGTGAACACCGCGACCGGCACGAAAGTAAATATTGTTCAGGGTGTCAAGTTACAGCAAAGCATAGGCTCCATCTGCCCGAATTAGATGAATGGCGATGGGGGTAAACGGTATAGGCTTTTTTGTCGCTGCCGAATTTAAGAGGGTCATGTTATGAACATCATCAAATTTGCACTAGTCGCAATGGCGGCGGCATGTTCGGTTTTCGCAAGCAGTGCAAGCGCGGACGACACCGATCTATATATCATTAACCCGAACAGCAGTAGTTCGCGGCCCAATATTCTTCTTGTAGTCGACAACACGGCTAACTGGAGTCCGTGGTTCACCGCAGAGATGTCGGCACTTGCCACCGTGTTCAATGGCCTCACCGACCAGTTCAATGTCGGCGTCATGTTTTTTACCGAGACCGGATCGGGGGATTCCAATACCGACGGTGCTTATCTACGCGCCGCCGTCAGGCAGATGGACACCTCTACGCGTGGCAAATACGTCAGCTTGATCAATAGTCTCGATACGAATGACGATAAAAGCAATGGCGCCAAGTATGGTCTGATGACTTGGGAGGCATATCAGTATTTCGCCGGCCTCGCGCCGCACGCAGGCAATAACAAGAACAAAGCCGACTATGCCGGCAATACGTATGGCACCGCAGCGTCGCAAGCGGTATATGGGATCACAGGGAATGCGCTTTCGAGTAAAGCCGGTAGTCCGTACCTTTCACCGGTCACTGATCTCTGCGGCAAGAATTTCATCATTGTCCTGAGCAATGGTCCCGCCGGTGATAACGCATCCGACCGGAGCGCGTCGTCCACCGCGCTGACGGCTGCAGGCGGCAGCACTGCGGCCATCCCACTTAGCCCAAGCGGACAACAAACCAACATGGCCGACGAATGGACGCGTTTCATGGCCAAGCATACGTTGAGCGATAAGCCGCATGTTTATACCTATACAGTGGGCGTCAAGCCGTCGGCATGGAACCCGGGGCAAGGGCCCGATATGGTGGCATTGCTGCAAAGTATGGCCAATCAAGGTAATGGCAAGTATTTTTCGGTTGACTCCGACGCATCCTCGATCGCCGATGCTCTTAACAAGATTTTTGCAGAAATCCTTGCCGTCAACAGCGTGTTCGCGTCGGTCACCTTGCCGGACAACCTAAACGTGCGCGGACAATCCGTAAATCAGATTTACATGGGCGTGTTCCGTCCCGATACCAATGCATCGCCTCGCTGGCCGGGCAATCTCAAACAATACGCAATCGGTTTTGCCGATTCCGCCAAGACAATCCCTGCGTTGGTTGACCGGTTCGGCAATACAATTGAGGACGCAACAAACGGATTCTTGTTGCCAAATGTTACGAGTTACTGGTCGACCATTACAACCCAAGCGGGAACTGGCACCACCAAGTTCTGGGACGCGGATTACTATCCTGACGCGCAAGGCGCCGGCGTTACTGCGCCGGGCACGCGCGACGGCACGGCCGACAGTCCCGACGGCGAGATGGTCGAAAAGGGCGGCGCTGCACAGCGCATGCGAGGAAATTATTCCTATTACAATGGAGCGGCAAGAATACCGGATCGCAACGTTTATACCTGCGCCGGAAGCGCTTGCATTGCAGGAGCAAGTCTGTCGACTATGCCGTTTTCGACCAGCAATACTTCCCTGACCAGTGCGACACTCGGCTTGGGAAGTGCTGCAACAATCAGCTCGCTAACACGTGGCGCATCGACTTGCTCACCTACTCAGTGCACGGCCACTGCGACTGCTGCAACCGCAACAGCACATGGCCTTACGGTTGGCAATTCAATCACCGTTTCCAACGCCGCTGATGGCGCATTCAATGGCTCGTTCACTGTCGCTACGGTCAGTGACGCAACGCATTTGACTTATAAAATAATCGAAAGTCCGGCCGTCAGCGCCAGCGGCGGCACCGCAAGTGTCGGAGGAGTCGGTGTATCGCTCAACGCTGTCACCTATAGCGACTCGGGAACCACGCGTACCGTGACAGTCACGACCGCGGCGGCACACGGTTTTACCGGCATCACGAACGCATCTATCTCCGGCATAAGCCCAACCAATTATTCCGGCATACAAACCATCACGGTACTCAATACAACGCAATTTACTTTCACGGTTGCATTGACCATTGCCGAGAGCCCGGCAAATGCGATTTCGTTCACCAGCCCTTACCCGGTAGCGACCTTCTACACCAGTAGCAGCACTTGCTCTACCGGGACAGCCGGGTCGGCGCTGAGCATTGGCGCAGTTACCCGCACCAGCGGATCGAGCACAGTGACAATCTCCTCCGATTCTGCCAGCCACAAGACGCCTAACACTACGTACGCCTTTGTGTCATTGCCATCCACTGTCACCGGATATGCCGGATGCTATCCGTGCTCTTCGAGTGGCAATGTTTGCACCAAGAACAAATCATCGTTCTCGATCACCTATGGCGGCACGGTTAGTACAACTACCACACCTGCCCCACCGACCTTCAGTTCTGCAACCGTCAGCTCTACGTCGTCGGTCAAAACCCTGAGCAGCCTGGCGCGCGCCAATTCGACTTGCGGAGCAACCACGTGTACTTCGACGGTAACTGCCACCACCTCGGCCGCGCACGGTTACTCGGCTGGCAACAGCGTGGTGATTTCAGGCGCCAGTGTTGCCGAATATAACGGGACAGTTACCATCGTGAGCGTACCGACAACGACTAAATTTACCTACATGATCGCCACTACACCACCGGCCAGCACGTCCGGTGGCGAGGTCAGCAGCAATACGGCAGGTGTAACGGCAGCAGATTTCGTTAACTGGATCCGTGGGCAAAACACGAAGAATGAAGATAACCCGAGTTTGCGAATTAACGATGTTCGTGGCTATATTCATGGAGACGTCCTGCATTCACGCCCATCGATCATTAACTATAACCGGGCCGCACAACCGGCAAACCGCGATAGCATCGTCTACTATGGTGCAAACGATGGCATGCTGCACGCTGTCAAAGGTGGTCAGGACGACACGGATGGTTATGAATCCTGGAGTTTCATTGCTTCGGAACATTACACTCAGTTCCAGAGAATGTATTCAGAAAGCCCTGCAGTAAGTCTTACCAGCGAAAGGACTTATTTCTTTGACGGCCCAATCACTACCTTAATCAAGACGATCAATGATAGTTCGGGTGTGCCGCGCCTTGAAGGTACGGGAGCAAAAGCGCAGATCATATCCGGTATGCGCCGCGGTGGCCGGAGTTATTATGCGTTTGATGTAACCGATCCAGGGACGTCATCCACAGCCGCAAATCCGAAATTTCTATGGAAGACAACCGGTGGTGTGACCACATCATTCGGCGAGTTAGGATACAGCTGGTCGGAAGCAAAGTCCGGCAAGGTCAGGATCGGCGGCACTGATACCGACGTGCTCTTTTTTGGCGGCGGCTATGACCCGGCTGCTGACGACAGCGGCGGAACGAGAACGATGGGGCGCGGTGTATTCGTGGTCAATGCGACTACCGGTGCTTTCATATGGCAAGGTGGTACCGGATCAAGTCCCGCAGCAGGGACTGGCATGACCTGTTCAGTACCATCCGATTTGAGTGTGCTTGACACTGATGGCGACGGCTACATCGATCGTTTATATGCTGTCGATACCTGTGGCAATATCTGGCGCATCAATACGAGTAATGACAGCACCGCTAACTGGACGGTATCCAAACTTGCCGCACTTGGCGGCAGTGGCGTCGATGCACGCAAATTCCTGTATCCGCCAAGCGTGGTTCCGGAAGATGGTTACGACGTGCTATTGATCGGTTCAGGTGATCGCGAGCATCCGTACGACCTGACGACGAATAACCGCTTTTACAAGATAAATGATTCCCACGATCTGACGGCTACCCCAGAAACGGTCATTGGCGAGAGCGACTTGTGCGATACGACAGCAGTGTTGGCGAGCACTTGCCTGGATGATTCGACCAAGAAGGGATGGCTCTTCAAATTATGCGCCGGCGAGAAAACGGTTGGCGGCGCAGTGACAATTGCAGGCGCGACCTTTTTCAGTACAAACGTCCCGCGCGGATCGACTTGTCTACCTACAGAAGCGAATCAGTGCACAACAGATTTGGGTGAGGCACGCGACTATGCGGTTTACTATAAATCCGCTCGGCCTGTGACGGATCAAAATAGCGATGGCAGCATAACAATCGCCGATCGCTATGTGAAGCGGGCTGGTGGTGGTTTCCCACCAACCGGCACCCCGGTTGCGACGACGGTCGATGGTGTTGAAGTGGTCGGCATTATTTCCGGTACAAAAATTATTATTCCTCCACTCACTACGTCACAACGCCGTCACCGCACTTATTGGCATTCGAATGTTGATCACTAAGCGGCAATTTCGCGGCCGTATGGATACCGTTCGGATGCGTGCTTTTTTTGGAATGCCTTGACACAAAGCGCCGGCCTTGCCTGGGGAAAGTAGAGATACTTGCCTCCGACAAGGCCGAGTTGCAATGCGAATGCAAAATCGATGAAGGCTTTAGCAATTTCCATCTGTGTGCACGGCGCTATTCTTTGGATACTTTCACTGCAGGCGTTCAATGATTACGGCATTGCAAATGGCGCGAACAGCAGAATGCCGCCAAGCCGACCGATAATTGTCACAATTATTGCTGGAGAATCCGCAACGCAGCAGTTACAGTCGCGCGCGTCAGAGAAAGCCGTTCCAGTCTCACCATTGGAGTTGCACCCTAATACCGTAGAGACTAATACGTCCAGCGACGGCAACCCGGAAGATAAATCCAACATTCAATATCTACCGTCAGGCCAACTTACCCGCGCACCTGCCCCCCTTGAAGATATTGACTTAAACGCGACTTCCATCGACGAGGTCGCGGTGGTAGGGCGCATCGAACTGACGATACTGCTTGATGAAACCGGTAGCGTTGTGGAGGTATCAATACCTGACGATCCCAACAGTAGAAGCATATTTGCAAATCGTGTTGCCGCCCGCTTCAAAAAAGCACGATTCGCGCCCGGCGAAATTAATGGCGTACCGGTAAAATCTCGTTTGCAGATAACAGTTGTCAGTGAGCCACAGTTGGAACCTGCACGCAACTGAATTAATCAAAAGAAAAGGCCGCTGTAGACAACAACCATAGTGCCTTTGTCAATTGCTCTAAAATTTTAAAAGCCACATGAGAATCGCAATTAGTGAACGCAGGCGCAGCGCGCTACACTACTTCTCTTGCCCTCAACCTATCGCACAACCCCATGCAACTCGACCAACCCCTCTCCGACAAAGAATTCAAGGAACTCGACCAGTTCCTGCTCTCCGACCGCTGCGCCGAAGACGGCATGACCATGGACACCTTGCACGGCTATCTGACCGCGCTTGCGATCGGCCCGCAGGAAGTGGTGCCGGCCGAATGGCTACCGCGCGTATGGGGCGCCGATGCCGAGCATGCGCCGAAATTCAAGAACGACAAGGAATGCGAACGCATCGTCGGCCTGATCGCGCGCTTCATGAATGAAATCGCGATCACGTTTGAGGTCGCGCCGAAAGAATACGAACCGCTGTTTTGCGAACACGAATGGGAAGGCCGCTCCCTGCTGGATGGCGAAGCCTGGGCTTGGGGTTTCTGGGAAGGCATCAATCTGCGCGCAGACGCATGGGCGCCGATCTGGTCATCCAATCTGGCGCCGATCATGCGGCCGATCTATCTGCTCGGCGCTGAAGAAGTCGAAGAAAGCGAGATGGAACTGGTCGACGATCCGGTGAAACGGCACAAGCTCGCGGTCGAAATGGAAGCGGCGATTCCGGAAATTTACAAGTTCTGGTTGCCGCACCGTAAATCGGCGGTGGTGCAGGTGCAACGCGACGCGCCCAAAGTCGGTCGCAATGATGATTGTCCTTGCGGCAGCGGCAAGAAATTCAAGAAATGCTGCGGCGCTGATAATACGTAGCGAATGAATTTGCAGGAGTGGACCTTGCCCGCGATTGCATTACGAGTGGCGCTTATCGCGGGCAAGGCCCGCTCCTACAGGAACGCAATTCGGGCCGGATCGACAAATTCAAAGCTTGATGAAATGTTCGCGGTAATACTTCAGCTCGTCGATCGATTCGATAATATCCGCCAGCGCCGTGTGCTTTTGATGCTTTTTGAAGCCGCTGGCCAATTCCGGTTTCCAGCGCTTGCATAACTCTTTCAGCGTGGAGACGTCGAGATTGCGATAGTGAAAAAACGCTTCCAGCTTCGGCATGCCGCGCGCCATGAAACGGCGATCCTGGCAAATTGTATTGCCGCACATCGGCGATTTTCCGCTCGGCACGAAATGTTTCAGAAAATCGATCAGCGCCTTTTCTGCATCGGCTTCGGTAACCGTCGATGCCTTCACCCGTTCGATCAGGCCGGAACGGCCATGTGTGCCCTTATTCCACGCATCCATGCCGTCCAGCGTCGCATCCGACTGGTGAATCGCAAACACCGGGCCTTCGGCAAGCGTATTCAGGTTGGCATCGGTGACCACAACCGCGACCTCGATAATGCGGTCGTTGTCCGGGTCCAGACCGGTCATTTCCATGTCGACCCACACCAGATTGAACTCGTTCGGGCGGGCGGGTATGGTTAGTGCTGCGTTAGCTTCCGTAGCTTGTGACATAATTTGCATTCCTAGGTAATTCGCCATTTTCGCACAGGCAAAGAATGTATTCACTCGCGTTTTCAGTTTTGTTTGTCAGCTTTCTCGTCATTACCCTGGCTGTTCGCTTCTGGTTGAGCTCACGCCATATCCGCCATATTCTCGCCCATCGCAGCGCGGTTCCGCCGCAATTCGCCGAAAAAATCCCGCTCGCTGCGCACCAGAAAGCGGCCGATTACACCATCGCGAAAACCAAGATGGGCTTGCTGATGATGCTGGTCAGCACCGCAGTCTTGATCGGTTTCACGCTGTTGGGCGGATTGCAATGGCTATCGGTCGCGATGCTCAAGCTCACCGGCCCCGGCATGACGTATCAAATCGGCCTGCTGGTCGCGTTTACGACTATTTCCGGGGTAATCGACTTGCCTTTTGAATACTATAAACAATTTGTGCTGGAAGCCAAATTCGGTTTTAACAAAATGACATTGGGTTTATTCCTGGCCGACATGGTGAAAGGCGTGCTGTTGGGTGCCGCGATCGGCTTGCCGCTGATCTGGGTGATGTTGACCTTGATGGAAAAGGCCGGCGATTTATGGTGGTTCTATGCGTGGATCGTGTGGAGCGGTTTCCAGCTGCTGATGCTGGTGCTCTACCCTACCGTGATCGCGCCGCTGTTCAACAAGTTCACGCCATTGGCAGACGATAGCCTGCGCACACGCATCGAGAACCTGATGAAGCGTGTCGGATTTGCCTCCAGCGGCTTGTTCGTGATGGATGGTTCCAAACGCAGCGCGCACGGCAATGCGTATTTTTCCGGTTTCGGTGCCGCCAAGCGCATCGTGTTTTTCGACACCCTGCTGTCACGCCTGGCGCCACAGGAAATCGAAGCAGTGCTGGCGCATGAGCTGGGCCATTTCAAACTGAAACACATTATCAAACGCATCGTCGTGATGTTCGCCGTGTCGCTCGGGTTTCTCGCATTATTGGGTTATCTGAAGACGCAAACCTGGTTCTATACGGGACTGGGCGTCAATCCGATGCTGGGCGCGAGCAACGATGCGATGGCGCTGATTCTGTTCATGCTGGTGCTGCCGGTATTTACCTTCCTGTTTTCGCCGCTGAACTCGATTACGTCGCGCAAGCATGAATTCGAAGCCGATGCATTTGCCGCGCAATACACCGACGCGCGGGACCTGGTGGCGGCATTGGTAAAATTATATGAAGATAATGCATCTACGCTCACGCCCGATCCGCTGCATTCGGCTTTTTACGATTCGCACCCGCCGGCAACAGTACGCATCAACAAACTGCTCGCTAAAACTGCTCACTAGTTAAAAAACAAGGTAACCCCCATGGTAAAAGCTGCCGACCTGCTCGAAAAAAAATGCCATCACCTGGACACAGGTTTAACGGACACGGAAATCAAAGACTACCTGTCTGCGGTAGAAGGTTGGGCCCTGCAAGAAGGCAAGATCGTCAAACCCTTCGGATTCAAGAATTACTATGAAACCCTGGCCTTCATCAATGCAATTGCCTACGTGATCCATGCGGAAGACCATCATCCGGAACTGGTGGTGACCTACAACCGGTGCATCGTGAAATTCGATACCCATTCGGTCAATGGCGGACGCGGCGGCATTTCGGAAAACGACTTCATTTGCGCTGCCAAGGTGGATGCGATTTTTCAACAATCGTTCGCTTGATTGATGGAGAATCTTACTGGCGCCATCATCGCCGCGCATGGCCGGCACTACCTTGCGCAGACCGATACCGCGCGGCTGCAATGCGTCACCCGCGGCAAGAAAAGCGATGTGACAGTCGGCGACATCGTCAATCTCAAATTGACCTAGATCGG
>CAMLDH010000049.1 GCA_946478765.1 uncultured Oxalobacteraceae bacterium
GCAGCGCCTACGGCGTCATCGAAGTCGAAGAATCCTGTTTCCGGTTGCGGCGACGACGCACTGCCCTTGTCGGGACCGCTGGCAGCGGCGTGCCACGAAGCGGCAGCACAATACGAGGGCAACTATGCGTTGTGCATCCACTATGGAGGTCATGCCAGCAAAAAAGACCGTCTGCAAATGAGCCATGCCAAGGATATCGGCTATGAACTGCAAAGCAGCCTGCTGGTCGATGCGCAAGATGGCAATCCGCTCTCGGTGGCGGCCCAAAATCTGGTGAGCGCGGTGGCGCTGGCACGCAAGGCGCAGCCCAAGCGTGTGGACGCCGAGGGAAAGCGAGAAACACGTGTGGCGGGCGTTGCCTTGGCGGCGCGTCTGGCGGTCAGCAAAATCCTCAATGCAGACGGCGACCTGGTGGCGCAATGGTATTTGCTGAGCAACGTATCCGGGAACGTCGACGATGCGCAATTGGCGCTGCGGCATTGTTTCCGCCGGCAGATCGCAACGTTCTTCAGGCTGATCAAGGGGGCGGGACATCAACTGGAGAGCTGGGAACAGGAAACGGCACGCGCCGCTTTCAAGCGCCTGTTGATTGCGACCCAGGCGGGTGTGATGGCATGGCGCCTGATGTGGGCGCCTGGCGAGGATGGCCTTCGGACCAGGTTGTTCCTGGTGCGCTTGTCGTGGCGACAGATGAAGCGGGCGCGCCCGGCGACCTTCCCGGTCCTGCTCGACGGGTTGTTCACCTTGTTGACGATGCTGGAGACGCTCGAACATTATTCACTTTCCGATCTAAAGGCGTTTGCGCATGTTGCAAAAATCAGTTCAATCTTTGAGGACATTTGCTACTTGTGGAGATGCCGATGCGTCGGGAGGGTGGAGTCCATTTCATTATTATGGATTTCGGATCGCCTGCGATCCACCTGCGAAACGGAAGTGGCTTGCAAGCCGCTACGCGCCCTGCAAGGGCACCTGCGCACCGATGCGTCACCGAACGTTTCGGTGCGCGGAGCGCATCCTACATTGATTCGCAAAATGCTCTATAGAGCGCACCATCAACTGTGAACCCGGCCGGTATTTCCGTGTAGGAGCGGACAATCGTTGCAGAGCGTATTTGCGCTGGGCGGCAATCCGCTTGTAAGGTGTAGACGCACGAATTCACGCGATATATCGCCTGTCCGCGGAATGGCATTGGCTCGCAAGCCAATGCGCGCCATGCAAGGGCAAACCGTTCAGCAGACATGCAGCAGACTACACGAAGCCTCGCGACCAGCCCTGATATTGCAGACATCTTGTCGCGGGCATGGCCTGTGCTGAAACGCTTTAGCTTGGGCTCGGCGATCAGGGTTTGGCAGCGGGCGCTTTCGCTGCTGGCGCAACAGCCGTCGATGCGGGCGAGGCAAGTTCGCGTAACTGGCGTGACGCACCGGGCCGGTTATCCAGATTGGCCCCCGCGTGTCTGGCGTTCTCATCTTCGATTTCCGCCTGCGACTGGCGATTAAGCACGATAATACTGATCCGGCGATTGATCGGATCGAACGGATCGTTCTTATTCAGATTCATGCTCGATGAGACGCCTATTACCCGCAGCACTTTCTTTTCCGACATGCCGCCGGCGATCAACTCCCGCCGCGATGCATTCGCGCGATCGGCCGACAATTCCCAATTGCTGTAGGATTTTTCACCCTTCACATACTGCGTCGCGTCGGTATGGCCGGACAAGGTAATTTTGTTGTTCAGGTCATTCAGCACCGGACCGATCTCGCGCAAGATGACGCTCATGTACGGCTCCACCCTGGCACTGGAAAGATCGAACATCGGTCGATTCTTGCTGTCGACGATCTGGATGCGCAATCCCTCACTGGTAATGTCGATCAGCAATTGCGGACGGAACTGCTTAAGAACAGGATTGTCATTAATGATTTGATCGAGGTGCTTCTTCAGTACCTCCAGACGCTCGGCGTCTTCTGCATCGTTGTTGGAATGGTTGACTTCACCATCCAGCCGGTTAATAGGATCGGCGCCGCCGCCAGGAATCGCACTGGTGCTGAGGCTGCTTTTTTCACCACCGGTAAGCACCACCTTGAGCGGCATTTTAAAATAGTCGGCGATCCCCGCCTTTTGCTTCGGTGTCGAAATCGCCAACAGCCACAACACCAGGAAGAGCGCCATCATTGCCGTCATGAAGTCGGCATAGGCGATTTTCCAGCTGCCGCCATGCGACCCATGTCTGGGCGATACAACACGTTTGATGACAGTCAGGTTTTTATGTTTGCTCATTACGTCTCCGCCACGAACCGGCGCTTATCAACGCTTCTTGACTTCACGTACATGCTCGTCCAGTTCAGTGAACGACGGACGCTCGGTTGAATACAGCACCTTGCGCCCAAATTCCACCGCCACTTGCGGCGCATAACCGTTCAGATTCGCCAGCAAGGTCACCTTGATGCACTGATACAATTTGGTTGATTCGGCCACCTGCTGCTCGATCAGCGTTGCCATAGGCAGCACAAAACCGTATGCCAGCAAGACCCCGAGGAAAGTGCCGACCATGGCATGCGCAATCAAAGCGCCCATTTCCGCCGGAGGCAAATCGGCCGAGCCCAGTGCATGCACCACCCCCATCACCGCCCCCACAATTCCCAATGCCGGCAAGGCATCACCGACCTTGGTCAAACTGTGCGACGGCACTTCGGCCTCATGCCGGTAGGTTTCGATTTCGTGATCCATCAGTGATTCGATTTCGAACGCATTCATGTTGCCGCTGACGATCAGGCGCAGATAGTCGGTCAGGAACTCAATCACACTGGGATCGCTCAGGATCATCGGGTATTGCGCAAATACCGGGCTGTTGACCGGATCGTCGATGTCGGTCTCCAGCGCCAGCATGCCGTCCTTGCGCCCCTTCGCCAGCAACACATACAGCAGCGCCATCAATTCCATGTATAGCGCCCGGTTGTATTTCGAGCTGCGAAACAATCGAGGCAGCTCTTTGAGAGTGGCACGGATCGCCTTGCCATTATTGCCGGCCAAAAATGCGCCCACGCCGGCGCCGGCAATGATCATGAATTCAAATGGCTGATATAACGCGCCGAAGTGGCCTCCCATCAGTGCATAACCGCCCAACACCGCTACCAACACGACCGCATAACCGACTAAAACTAGCACTATCCGCTCCCCTTGAAAAAACTCTTGTACGCAAAATTCGGACTGCTGTACCGCGTCCTCGTTCAGTCGATATTTTCCCTGGTGATCCGCGCTACCGCTTTGGCAATAAGGCGGTAGTGCCGCTTGCGCCCGCATTCATGCCTGCGTTCCACCCGTGGCGCCATCAAGCGCATCACTGTCTGGCGTCATCTTGCGCGTCTTGCCAGCGCGCGATGGCGGCCGGCACAGCACGCAGACAAAATCGCTCTGCGGATCGTGCGCATGCGCGACAAAATGACCTTTGCAACGTGTACAGGTACTTAGCTGAAGCATGCCCGTGTCGAAGAACCGTGTCAACGTCCAGGCACGTGTGAAATCGAGAACCGGCTCGCTCCCCTGTTGCTCTGCCTGTTCAAGATAGAGCCGATAACTCTTGATGACAGCGACGATCGGCTTGCATTCGCCGTGGGTCACCATGAACCGATAGATGTTGTAGAACATTGACGAATGGATGTTGGACATCCAAGTACGGAACCAGTCCGTCGAGAACGGCAGCAGTCCCTTGGGCGGCGAGATGCCCTTGATTTCCTTGTAGAGCTTGATCAGCCGATCCCGGCTCAAACCGGTTTGCGCCTCCAGAAACTGCAGGCGCGCGCCCAGCTTGATCAAGTCTATCGCCAACTGGATTTCCTGCGCTTCCAGAATCACGCTTTTGCTAGCCATGGACACCTGACATGCGAATGATGGAAAGAATGTTCGGCACGCGGCCGATGCGGCCCATTAGCGCACTCCCTCGACCTGCTGCCCTGCCAGCAAAATCGCCGCATGCGCCTGTTGTAATGCGTGGTCCTTGCCGTCGTGCGTCAGTGAAGAGAGGATGGTGTGGTCGTCAAACCGGAAACGGCATAACAGAGAAGTGGATGCGGCCAGCTTTACGATTTGCGGAAGCGACAGATTCAATAACAAGTCCGACAGTTCGCGGCTCAATCCCAAGCGAAACATCGCCGTCGCACTATCCTCTCTCAACAGACGCTGTGCCAACAACAAATAAGACAAGTTGATTTCCCTGATCTCATTGGCAACTCCATTCTCATCCATGTTTTCTCCCGATCTTAAAGCGACTTGCGATTTCTTATTGGTCATACATCAGGATTTTGGCTACGCTATTGGAGACTGAATTATGTGTTATTTCCAATTGGAAATAAGTTGGAATTATTCCCTATATTAACGAAGCATTCGTCTTATTGTTTATAAGACTTGTTCCTATAGACATCGCGCTCTATGAACCTATCAGGCAGTTATCGCCCCCCAGCATGACGGGCTTCATGAGACAGGTGAAATCATGGGGGAGGCAAAGCCGCAACTGAAAATAGGATCATTCGATCAAGCCATGCTTGATGGCGTAATACGCCAACTGGGCGTTGGTGCGCACCCCTATTTTCTCGAATGCTCGTGACCGGTAGACGCTCACCGTTTTGGGACTGATTGACAGATTTTGTGCTATCTCGGTACGTGTCTTACCGGCCGCAATCATCCGCACCGTCTGAAATTCGCGATCTGTCAACTGCTCATGCAGCATTAGTTCATCTTCTTCGATGACATGATTGGCAAGGGATTCCGCGACGCCTTCCGTTATGTATTTACTACCGCGCGCTACCGCATGAATCGCTTCAACCAGCTCATCCGGCGCTGCATCCTTGGTCAAATAACAGGCTGCCCCGGCCTTCAGCGCGCGCACCGCAAATTGCTCCGGGCCATGTCCACTGAGGATGATGATCTTCAGCGTTGGTTCGCGCTTTTTCAGCAGATGCAGAATTTCGATACCGTCCTTGCCTTGCATTGAAATATCCAGTAGCAACACATCGCATGGATACTGGCGCAGCACTTGGATGATATCGCTATAACTGGAGGCTTCGCCCACTACCTTGGTACCGGGACTGGCGGTAAGAATATGCCACAACCCACGGCGGACAAGCCGGTGATCATCGGCGATCAATACCCGAATGGGTGTTGGCTGTGGAACTTTCATTTCAGAGAACCTCTATTAATTCACGGATTCGAACTTTCGAAATACGACATCAATCAAATCGCCAACATGTTTTTTGAAAGTCAGGAATATGAATAGAAGTTTCCTTTATTATTTTTATGCTTATTCAGTTGGTCCCTGTGGGCTGAAAACAGAATCCTGAGTACCGATGATCTATCGATAAAGTCCGTTCCATTTAATTCTTGCCGTCCCTGCGTGCCAGTTCGAGATACGTAATCAGCCGCTGCAGATCCCGCTCCTTCGCCCTCGGCAAACTCAGAAAACGGCAACCGATATGGTAGATCGTGTTACTGGTACTCTGGCTACTACGCAGGAAAGTGACCATCAGATCCGACGTGACCGTACCTTCCTTGCGAAAATCGAGTGTTGCGCCGGTCAGCACGGTTCCGATCTGCAGATATTCGCCCAGACTCTGATCCTTGGAACGCAGACCTACGCCATTCATCGACAAATCGGCGATATCGAGGCGCACCTCGCGCTTGGTCGGCAGCTTCGCGGTGCAGCGGTACGGATCCGCGATCGGCGTATCGACCCGAAAAAAGCCGCGGCGCTGCATGCGATACAAACTTTCCGGGAACGACGAGCGAAATGCAGGCAATCCGTCGAACACGCTCTGTTCCGGACGACCGCAAACGAACTGTATGCGGACGCCTTCCTGCGTAGCAGAAAAGCAGTTCTCGCTCGACTGCAGCAACAGGTGACTTTGCGTCTGACTGGAGCCCCAGTCATAAAAAAACAGGTGCTGTTCCAGATCGACATTCAACACTCGTGTGATGATAAAGTCCGGGCTGTTACTGCGCGCTACGGTGAGAAAATCCTTGCGGTTCATTAGGTGCCGCAACACGCCGCCGATTTCCTTGGGGTGTGTGACGCGAAAATCAGCGAGTGCGGCAAAATCCTTACTCTCCGTCGGTTGTTCTGCCATGTCCGCCGCGGGCAGCTTCGGTGGATTCGTATCATCCATCACTTAAATTCCATTGTGGATCGTATTTCAAAAAACGGCGCGACAACAGCAATCTATGCACACCATCACTCCCTTGTAGCAGAACAACAGTCAGCATCTCGGTCCGCCCTGCTCTCAGGGCTTCATTCCTTCCTTGTCCAATAGCTGCGACTGCCCTGCCGTTTTGGCTTCGAGATGATACAACCACGCCAGTAATTCCGCTACCGCAACATAGAGCTGCGGAGGGATCTGCTCATCCAGATCGACATGCATCAGCAGATTCACCAGATCCGGCGACTCATGCACATACAGGCCGTTTTCGCGTGCACGGCGCACGATCGATTCGGCGACGACGCCATATCCCTTTGCCACGACAATCGGTGCTTTGTCTTTGGCTGCGTAGGACAGCGCCACCGCACTCTGGCGGTCTGGTCGCGGCTTTTCCATCAATGCTCCGTCAATTTTTTTCACGCTGTGCAGATCGGCGCGAACGCCATCAGGCCGAATCGTTGCATGCTGCACCAACTGCCACGCTATTTTGTACCCATGTCCTCTTCCGGCGCATGTAATGCCAGAGACACCACTTGAAACTCAGTCAACTGCAATCCCGCAACATCAAACCGTTGACGCAGATCGTCGCGGTTCTTGTCCAATGCAACAAGACTCATATCCTCGCGCACCGCCAGACGCGCCTGCAAACTCTTATCCGCCAGGCTCAAGCGCACCTCGATTGCACCCAATGCCGGCAATGTCATCGACAACCGGGTGTTCCAGGTACGCTGAGCCGGCGCTGCATCGGCAGTACCCTGCCGATCATCCCGCGCATCTTCACGCTCGCTGATTTCCCAGTCTATCTGCGTGCCGGGCCACGCTTCGCCGCTCCAGCGGAATACCGGCACCGCCAAAAATTCAAGCTGTTGCCGTACCAGTCCGATTGCATCGGGATGAATGACGGCAACGGCATGACCGCTGTTGCGTGCGGCCTCTGACGACGCCATCGGGAGATTTTTCGCGGAATACACGTCTGACTCGCCCCCTATCTGGTAGCCGGCCACATTGCCCACGCCGTACGACCCAGTGCTACTGTAGGCAGCGGCGACGCTCGCGGGATTCAGGCGACCAGATAAGCCGGCGGCAGACGAGCCCGACTCGGATGCAGCGCCGGGCGCGCTGTCGGCATTGCCGGGGGGGCCGTTGTCGGCCGGCCGGGCCGTTGCGTGCGCTTCCGTATTACTGGTCGATGCCGGCGTTTCAGCTTCAGCATTGTTGACGAAAGCCGCGGCATCAGCCTCGACACTACTGGTCCAGGTCGACACTTCAGCTTCACTATTGGCGACTAGTGGCTGCGCGCCTGGCTCGATGATGACAGGCGACGGCGCAGCGGGCTTGGTTTGCACACCGGGAGCCGGCGTCGCATGCGGAATAGCATCCACCAATGCTGCCAGCAATCCGCTGTTCTGCGTTGCAGGGGCGTTCAGCAAGTCGGGATGCGTTTGTGCCAGCGGTCCCAACCGGGCTTGCGGCTCTTGCGCCATTTGCGCCAGCGTACGCGTACCGCCGGCGTACGACAGCAAATGGGATTCGTAAAACAAGCCGCTGGTAGCCACCGTGCGGGCCAGTGCCGCCGCCATCAAATGCGGCGCCGGCGCCAACGGCAGCGACCATACAGGCGCGCTGCCGCGAATGGCGCCGGCTGTTCCCGGGGAAGATCCCAGAATCGCGCTGATGGCACGCGCGGTGGCGCTGAGGGTAGTGGTGCCCGACTGGGATGATTGGCGCCCGCCGGCTGTTTCGTCCTGATTGAGCAGCTCGGCGCCCAATTGCCGGTCAATCGCGGCACGTGACGGAAGCCGGGTGTCATTGGCAATTTTCTCGGCATCGGTGACCACTCTCGGGCCGTCGATCTCAACCTGGCCCTTCAATGGCACCAAGTCCGGTCGCTGGGCCAGCGTGGTTGCCAGCAGCGTATCGACCAGGGGCGTCACACCGCTCATAGCAGGATGGCGTACTTATTGGCCGTAGGCCTGATGCAGGTTTTGCTGCTGCTGCAGGCTATTCAGCAGTACGCTTAATTTTGCCAGCTGCGGGGAAATGAGGCCGCGAATTTCAGCGTCGTCGGCAAGTATCCGCGTCAACAGTTGGTACTTGTGGTCCAGTTGGGATTGATCGAGCGCATCCTCTGGTTCGATCGTTTTCAGGCGAGCGACGCAGGTACGAAATTGTGCCTCCGCCGTTGCCAGCGAATCCCAATTGCCGGCACGCGCCAGTTCCAGCATGTGTTCGGTCAAAGGTGCAAGCTGCTCGTAACAGCTCATTAACTCATTTTGAGTTCCCATATCACTCTCTTATGGACAGATGGGTTGAATCAGGCGCGACCAATGCGCCCGGCTCTTGGCTTTGCTTGTTACTGTCAATCTCGCGCCAGGCGGAACCGATATTTTCCAGCAGCCGGTCCGCTTCATTCAACAACTCAGGATCGTTGCGCAGGTTGGCGTACATCAGACGCTCATTAATGTAATCGTACAGCGCGGCCAAATTGGCCACCAGTGCAGCGCCCTCCTTGCCGCCGGCCTCGGCATCGAGACTGGCCTTGAGGCCATTGTCAATGATGTTGATTGCCTTCGAAATGGCGTTGCCCTTGGCCTGAATGTCGTTGTTCGCCATATGATGCCGCGCCATGCCGATCGCTGCCCTGGCGCCATCGAACAACATCGTGACCAACTGAGTCTGCGAAGCGCTCATGACGGCAGTTTCGAGGCCGATTTTGGCATAGGCACTGGCGCCCGTTTTGGCGGCTGGTTTCGGTACATGCGGCGCGTACATGGATGCGTCCTTTATTTGCGAATAGCGCTATTCATCGCATCGAATTGCTGCGTCAGATATGCAGTAGTCTGATTCATATTGCTGATCAAAGTGTCTAGTTGCGTAAACTGGGCTTTATAGCGCGCGATGGTGGCATCGATGTGGTCTGACGTCTTCGAATATTGCGTATCGAGCGTTTTCAACGTGGTATTGATGCCGTTCGTGGCGGCAGTCAATGCACCATCGGCATCAGTGAAACCGCTGATCAGCGACGACATTTGCGTGCCGTAACCGCCAACGCCACTAGTGCCGGAAAACAGCTTGGCGACCCCGGCGAGATCGCTGCTGAACGCGGTGTTGAATTTGGTTGGATCTACTGATAGCGTTCCATCCTTCGTAAACGACACGCCGATTTGCGACAGCGTCGTCAGCGTCCCGCTCGACTGCGGCGTATTCAGCAGCGAACGAATACGGGTCTGAATATTACGCAAGGTTGAATCGCCCACCAGCGCCGCACCGGTTTTCTTGTCGGTGTCATAGGCCGTTAACTGGCTGGCAATGTTATGCAGATTGTTAAATGCGTTGCCAAAGTCATTGATAGCGCTGGTCATCGCGGAAGTATTGAGCGCCACCGATACGGTCGAACTGCCGGCTGCAGCGAGCGTCATCTTGACGCCCTGAATCGCCTCGCTCACGGTATTGGTGGCGCTGACAACGCTAATCCCGTTAACGGTCAGTGCCGCGTCTTGTGCAACTGCTGTCTGCGTCAAGTTCTGCACCCCATCCGGGTCCTGCGACAGCAGATTCGACAACGCGACGTCGCCCACCACCGCAATGCGCATCATGGAACTCTCGCCCGTTGCTTTCGAGGTCAACGTCAGGCGATAGGGTGTACCACTGCCGTCGTTGACAATCGTCGCGGTAACGCCCAGCGCGGTATTTTCGTTGATTTCGTCGCGAATGCCCTTCAGCGTATTATTGGTATTATCAATGGTGATCGACGAAGAACCCCCGCTCGCAACGAACACGCCGCCCGACATTTTGCCGAAATCGATAGTGACCGTGCCATTGCCGATCGCCGTAGTGGAGTCCGCCACGCCGGCGGCCGCCAGCGATTGCGCTTGCGCCAGGTGCCCGACAACGACCGAATAGGAGCCCGCCGTCGCGGTCGATCCGGCAGTCGCGGTCAGCACGCTCGTCGCGGAAGAAGAAGCCGTAATACCCTGAAAAAGAGTGGGATCAGCCAGTTTGGCCGCCGCCGCCTGCAAGGTACTCAGTGCGCCTCTCAGCGTGCCATACGCAGACAGTTTTGCGGTATAGCTGATTTGCTGGTTCTGGATTGCCTGGAGCGGCGCATTTTCGGCCGACTGCAGGCTACTCAACAAGCTGTTCAGATCAAGGTTCGAGCCGACACCGAGCGAGGAAATGGAAGCCATATCAATTCCGATCAATTAATAATTTACGTTTGCTGCAAAAAATACACGCCATCACGCAGTTTGCTCAACCAGCAATCCCTTGAGCCGGTCCATCGCCTTGGCGATCCGCACTACCTCTTCGGATGGAATCTGCAGCAATACCTTGTGCGTATCCTGATCAACCACCTTGACGATCACATCTTTGTAGCTGGGATCAATCTCGAACTGAATGCTGACCGACCACGAATCCAGCATTTTGTTGATATCTTCCAGCGCTTGCGGAATCTGACTCGCATTCAATGCGGCCTCGTTCTCTGCCTTGCCATCGGCTTTCGCGGCCGGCTCTTTGACTGCCGGCTCTTTGGCGATCAGTACCTTGGAGGCATCGGTCGGCGCCTTAGCGATGACCGTGTGTGAGGCGACAGCCGGGCTCTGCTGCGGTGTACCGTCTGTACCAACTGGGCGTATTGAAATCGGCATTGCGCACTCCCCCTGTCAAAACCGCTGACCGTTCACGCCTAGAGAAACACTTCAAGCGGGATCGGACAGCGCAGACACTCGGATTGCCTTCTCCCGAACGTCTGACGCATCGTTCTTGAAACCGGTGGGCCGCATCAATTGCTGCCCACCGTCGTCAACGCGATCACATAAATCGTTCTCATTCGTCGACGAATTCGTCTACCGCTGTTATTGCAACAGCGACAGAACGCTTTGCGGCACTTGGTTCGCTTGCGACAGCACCGAAGTACCAGCTTTTTGCAGGATCTGCGCACGGGTCATGTTCGACACCTCGACTGCGTAGTCGGCATCTTCAATGCGCGAACGTGAAGAAGACAGGTTGTTGATCGTGGTGCCGAGGTTGGAGATGATCGAATCGAATCGGTTTTGTACCGCACCCAGTACGCCGCGCAGATCATCCACCGTCTTGAGTGCTGAATCCAGCGCAGCCAGTGGGCTTGATGTTGCGCCGCGACGCAGTTCGGCCACGGTGATCGCGGACGTATCGACCACGAAGTCTGCTGAAGTGGCGCCAGCAGTAAGGTTGGCTGACGCCGGATCCAACGCAACGTAGAGGAACTGGCTCGAACCATTGGTGAAGCCGGTGAACCCTTCGTTATTGAGCGCGGTGGCTTCGTTGGCTGAGTTTGCCGTGACAGCAACTTCCATAAACCAGTTGCCATTATTGTCGACTATCGCCTCACCAGTCAGTACGGCGCCACCGGAACTGAGACCCAAATTGGTCGACAGCGTATCAGTGGCCAACTCACTGACAGTCGAACCAGTCACGGCACTCGAAATGCCGTACTTGGCTTGAGCCGCGGTAGAGCCAACGTAGTCCGCAGCAGCTGCAGCGGTTGTGCCGTCAAACGTGTTAGCGGCAGTGGCTTGCGGGCCGTTGACATTGAAGGTTTGCAAGCCCAGGGTCGACGTGTCAATTTGCGTCAGCGCGATGCCGATGGTTTGGCCATCGTTGGCGCCTACCTGAACATTCAGCGTAGCTGCAGTAGAAGACAGCACTTTGACGCCGTTGAAGTCGGTTTGGGCCGAAGTGCGGTCAATTTCCTGCAGGCGCTGGGTGATTTCAGCCTGGATCGAAGCCAGATCGCTAGTGGAGTTGCTGCCGTTGGCGGCTTGCACCGATAATTCACGGATACGTTGCAAGTTGTTGTTGACTTCGTTCAACGCGCCTTCCGTCGTCTGCGCCAGCGAGATGCCGTCGTTGGCATTGCGTGACGCTTGGCTCAAGCCCCTGATGTTGGAAGTGAAGCGGTTCGCAATGGCTTGACCGGCGGCATCGTCTTTGGCGCTATTGATACGCAGGCCGGAAGACAAGCGCTGGATCGCTGTGTTCAACGACATTTGCGATTTGGTCAGATTGTTCTGTGTGAGCAGAGCAAGCGAGTTGGTATTAATGATTTGGGCCATGATGCGACTCCTGTGTATGAAGATGTTGGATTGCTACTGAATTTCCGTAACGCTGAACTCCCCCCCTTGCGGGATAGGTAAGCCATCGTTATTCAGGTTATCGTCAACACTCGTCGAAATCTTTAGGGTAATTATGGAACTATTTCTTCGCATTAAGATTACCCGGTGCTTTTGCCCCACATTCCACCTTGGTACTTTCGTGCAATATTTATCAGATTAGCTTAAAAACAGTGTTTAAACCATGAAAAACAAGGCGAGCACAATGAAATTCAAGGCTTTGAGGACTCGCCTTATTTTGCAATTTACGCAAATTTTTCTCTTTTCGGCCACCCGGGTATTCCTGTCAGTGGCACGCACGGAAGATTTGTGCTGCGGAACACAATATTGTTGTGACTGAAAATAGGTGCCGATACCCGATCTGCCCCCTTCTCTTCAGAACTTTCAGCGGCTCTGCCCCGCTATCAATATATTCGAAGAACACCCGCTGCTACACGGACAATTGCTGGCGGACTCCCGGTGCACAGATCATTCGAGAATGGCATAGGACACATGAGGTTCAAAGCTGAATCGCTGGATGCGCAATGAGGACAGATTCAATGAATCCAGCACTGCTCGTGTTTCTCCTGGCCACAAGGTGTTATTCAATTCGTCGAAAATGATGACCGCACCTTTTGGCATGCGCGGCAAAAAGTGCTCGATGGCAGCTTTAGTTGGTTCGTACACGTCGAAATCCAAATGCAACATCGATACGATCGTGTACGGATGCTCTTCAAGGAAACGCGGGATTTCCCTACAGGCGTCTCCTTTGACTAACGTGACTTTCGGGACGTGACCAATGAATCGATTTGCATCATAGAGCGAGAGGCACCGATGCAAATCTTCCCAACTGTCTGCTGCATAGCCACCGGCCTTGAGTTCGGCGTTGGTGCTGGCGCCTTGTACATCTGCCTGATCCAAGCCTGTGAAGCCGGAAAATGTGTCGAAACCGATGATACGCCGCTGCAGATTGACAGGTTCGAGAATCGAGCTCAATTGAGCAAACATCATCAGCCCGCCCCCCCAATTGACGCCGCATTCAATGACGCTGCCGTGGACTGGCAATACCAGCTTGAAGATTTCATAAAGCGCCATGTAGCGCGCCATCGACTGGCGGGAGACGTACTTGGGGAAATTCTCCATTTTCTCGACCAGAGTGCCGCTGCTATCGCCGATGTATTGCTCTATATCACGGCGATAATCGACCTCGCGCGCGGTGCTTCTGGTTTCAGTTCTGAAGCGTGAAGGGTCCTTGGGTGTCATTGGAGTCTCCGTCATGTGCGATTACGCGGCCGTATTACATATTGCGCGTGGGTTTTCAAAACACTGTCGGCAGGCACATCGCCTGTCACGATCAGGCCGGATGGAATGAGTGAACCGCTGCCGATGTTGAGGTAGGGTTCCAGCATCACGTTCATGCCGAACTTGACCCGGTCTCCGATCGTCACCGCGCCGGACGTAACGGAACGCGGGCCAAAGGAGCAATGGTTGCCGACCAAGCTATGGTGCTCTATACAAGAGTGACTAGCGAGGAAGTTGTTGTCCCCCATGATCACGCATGCGCCGAGAAAACAGTTTGCCATGATCAAATTGCCGACACCGAGCTGAACATTTGTCCTGATTACTGCGGCCGGATCGATCACATTAGCGAACTTGATGCCTTTGGCCCGCATCGACTCGAACAAAGAGGCGCGCTCTTCGATATTTGCGGTGACTACAATGATGGCGGCATCGAACACGTTCTGTTGCCATAATTCGTCCACCATGGCATTGGCCCCCAAAACCGGAACGCCCAGCATGGTTTTGCCATGCAAGGCAGCGTTGTTATCGAGGATACCGACCGCGCGCTGGTGGGTAGTGCGGTTAATGGCATCGATAGTAATGCTACCGCCGCCGCCGCCGCCGCCAATCAGCAAGACTCGCTCACGGTGTCCTGCCGGATAGCGATCATCGGCCAGATCGCGCAACTCACGCTCAGGTTGATTCGCCGCCATGACATCAGCTTCCGTCACTTGCCGGTCTCCCAACCGCATGGCCAGCATCTCGATATCAACGCCCAATTTGGTTGCGACCAGTTCCGCCTTCTTGGTCCACCGGCGCATCAAGCGTGTCTCGATGGGGCTCGCTTGCGCCTGCGCCTGCAGCACGCTGTCCACTGAATCGTTTGCCTTATCCAGCAAGACCGCCAACGGCTCACCAGTTTTTATTCTGGCGCCAACTGAACATAGCGGCACAAAAAAACCGTTCCCTTCAGATTCGATGTCCATCGCGGTCTTGGTCGATTCGACGGCAACCACGGTTTGCCCCACAACGATCTGTTGACCAGGTTCGAAAAACCATTTGATGATTTCCGCGCTATCTTCATTGCTGTTGAGCGCGGGCATTTTAATAATCAGACTCAAGCGAGCACCTCTAGAATAGTCTTCTCAATCTTGGACTCGGTAATCAGTACTTCATCCTCTAATTTTGCAGCACTGGGAATGACGCAGTCAGCGGAGGCCAACCGGTGTACAGGGTGCGCAAGCTTCGCGAATGCCCGCTCATATAAAAGGGCTGAGATTTCGCTACCCCAATTAAAGCCGGCAGTACCCTCTTCCACCACCAGCACTTTTGACGCCGAATGGATTGCCTCAACCATGGTAACGATCGGAACTGGTCGGATACTGGAAGGCATGATACAGGTCAAGTTGATCTCCTCATCGGCAAAACGCTCCATTACAGGAAGAATCACGCGGCTAAGCCCTCCATACGCAATCAAGGTGACATCCGGGCGACCACTCGAAAAGTTACTGGCGATTACAGTCGGATAACCGTCAATCTCCTCAACGGTCTTCAAGTGCAGTTTACCGCCGTCGACAACCAGCGGCAGCGGATACAGTAGCTTATTTTCAATAAACAGAACCGGACTGTCGTCATTGAGTACCGCATGGCGCAAAAGATGTCCGGGAGCATGTGCGTGGCTCGGCGCGACCACATGCAGGTTCGGTATTCCGAGAAACATTTTCTCGATGGTCTGGCTATGGGTCGCGCCATAACCGCGTCCACCACCCATCGGAGTCCGAATCACCACAGGTACAGTAACGCCTGAGTACATACCGGAGAATTTGCAAATATGATTAACGATCTGGTCTGTGCACAGAGTCAGAAAATCGCCAAACATGATTTCGACAATCGGTCGCAGCCCGCGAATCGCCATGCCGGCGGCTGTTCCCGTTATACCTGCTTCGCTGATCGGCGTACTTAGAACACGGCCGGGATATTTGCTTGACAAGCCTTTGCTGACCTTGAACGCGCCGCCGTAAGGATCGGCCAAATCTTCACCCAGCATGAAAACCCGCTCGTCTTCGCCGAACATGGCATGCAGCGACGACTGCAGGCTTGATAGATAAGTCGTCATTATGCAATCTCCCGCTTCAACTCGGAAGCTAATGCGGAAATCGATGCGCCGACTTTACTTTCGGTTTGCTCGCACCAGTCCGGATCAAGCTGTTCTCTAACGCGAATCAGCGGAGCGCGGGATCGATGATGCTGAATTTCTTCCGGATCGCGCAAATCGTCTCCCTTGCTATGCGGCCCGAGACGGTAAGTTCGCAGGAACAGCATTCTTGGTTCACATGTCATGCGAATTTCATTCACCAGACTGGTAGCGGTGTCCGCGATGAGCTGCACATCGTTACCATCAATATCCGTTACCGGCACTCCGAATGCCGGAGCCCTGTTCGCGAGATCGCCAGCATGCTGAGTGCTCCAATGGGTTGTCTGTGCGTAGCAGTTATGTTCCACTGCGAACAGCACTGGAAGTTTCCACACTGCTGCAATGTTTAGTGCCTCATAGAGCGCACCTTCGGCCATCGCGCCATCGCCCAGGAATACCACGGCGATGGCATTGCTGCCTTTTGCCTTCTCCGCGAAGGCCATTCCTACCGCAACAGGAGGCATCCCCCCCAGCACGCCGTTGGTATAAAAGTTCTTCGTATGAATGTGCTGGCTGCCACCGATGCCTTCGCAAATCCCCGATGGCAGACCCATGATTTCCGCGAGCAGGCCGCGCACGTC
>CAMLDH010000050.1 GCA_946478765.1 uncultured Oxalobacteraceae bacterium
GCCAGAACCGCATCCATCTCACAGTTTTTTATGCGTGGGTACTTAATTCTGGTCCGGTTCGTTGATGCGACGGGCGCCGTTAAAGCGCTTTTTCCAATAGCTGATGTCCATGCTTTCGATCCGGACTGCGCCGCCGGCGGAAGGCGAATGGATAAACTTGTTATCGCCCAGATAAATGCCGACGTGAGAGAAACCGCGCCTTAAGGTGTTGTAAAACACCAGGTCGCCGGGCTGCAGATCCTTTGTATCGATATGCTGGCCCAGGTGGCTGATTTCTTCCGCAGTGCGCGGCAAGTCCGCGCCCCACGCTTCTTTAAAGACGTAGCGAACCAGCCCGCTGCAATCGAGACCGCTTTCCGGTGTGGTGCCACCATATTTATAGTGGATGCCGAGCATCCCCATTGCATTCAGTGCCAGTTCAGAAGCACGATTGGTAAATTCATGCAGTCTGGCGAGGGCAGTACGGGATTCTGACGCGGGCGCTTCCACGCTGAAGGCTGAATTGGATAAACCCAGCAAGGCGGCAAGCACGCACGTGTTCGAGAAAAGCTGCACTCGGCGATGGTGTGGTTTAAATGTCATCATGGCAATCTTTCTCAATGTGACTTCCAGAATGTAAGTCAATCCGGTAGTGCTGTCAAAAGTTATTGCTTGCAGGTATGCTACCGATACCGCAGGTAAAGGCTGTCCAGCATGCCCACAAATACAAGTAGCGATATCCCCGTTAAACCGCGCGTCCTGATTGCGGACGACTCGCGCATCGTGCGCGCCACCCTGATCAAGCATATCGAAGGCATGTTCGAATTCCGCGAGGCGCCCGATGGAGAGCAGGCGTGGGAGACGCTGCTGCTCGACCGGAATATCCGCGTCGTGATTACCGATCTCACCATGCCGAAGCTGGATGGATACGGTTTGCTGCGGCGGATTCGGGCCTCAAAAATTGCACGGATACGCAATATTCCGGTGGTGGTCGTTTCCGGCAGCGATGAACGGGAAGAGCGCGAGCGTGCCAAGGCAGCCGGCGCGACCGACTTGATTACCAAGGGTATCGGCACTGCACAATTGCTGTCCCGCCTCGATGTTTTGGCGAAGCTGGCCAACACACAAGGCGAATTCGAGCGCAGCCTGGAGGCGCTGGTTCACAAGGGGGACAATGGTCCGCATCTGCAACTGATGTCACCTGAAATGCTTGAGACGCAAGCGGCAACGATGCTGGCAAATTCCATACAGCACGGTAAAAATTTCGTGCTCCTGAATGCCTGCGTCGGCTTGAAACATGATAGTGCGAGCATGAGCGCTTCAACGCTGCCAGCCAGCGTTGTGCATGCGATAGGGCAGCTATTGCAGTGCATGGTGCGGCAGACCGATTGCGTATCCCAGACGGGAGATGCAGAATTCACGCTTGCGGCCGGCAATATTCATTTCGATTCGGCCCGTACTTTTGCCCAGCGCGTGTGCGGCGCCATTGCCAATACCCACCTGGACAAAGACGACGGTATTTCATTTATCGCAAGTTGCGGCATGGTGTCATTGTCGGAGTATGGCGCCGACAGCAGAGCCATCACGCTTCCCTTGAGTGCATTGCGCGACATTGCGCGGCGCCGCGCCGCTTTCGGTTTGACGCATGGCATTTCCGGTGTGCTGGGCGCGGAGGAAGAGGCCGCGTTCCAGGCGGGCCTGCAACTGCCGCATAGCGCATGGAGCAGTCATGCCGCGACACCCAATCTGGCAACCTTGCTGCAATGGGTAAAGGAAGGCAAGACCGATCAGGTGTTACTGCATATCGACAAATTATCCGCAGAGCTGAAGCCTCTCGTTGACCTCATCCGGCTGCAGCCAAAAGGCTGATATCCGGTCCAAATCGCGTGGCCGAAAAACGTTTTTTCAGTCGCCATCGGATGATTGCCGTACAATTCTGCCTTCTTCAAACAGGAGGCTGTCATGCAATCCAAACAAATTTTGACACTTGACGACGTCAAGAAAATCGCTGCCGCAGCGGAAGCGGAAGCGAAAGCAAACAACTGGGCCGTCACCATTTCGGTTGTCGATGACGGCGGTCACTTGTTGTGGCTGCAACGCCTGGATGGCGCAGCGCCGATTTCCGCCAATATCGCCCCTGCGAAAGCGAAAACCGCGGCACTCGGCCGTCGTGAAAGCAAGATTTACGAAGACATGATCAACAACGGCCGCTTTTCCTTCATCACCGCGCCGAATCTGGATGGCATGCTCGAAGGCGGCGTCCCGGTCATGGTCAACGGTCAATGCGTGGGCGCGGTCGGCGTGTCCGGCGTGAAATCGTCGGAAGACGTGCAAATCGCCAAGGCCGGCATTGCCGCCCTCGGTTTGTAATCCATCAGGCGCGATTTTCAATAAAACAGCGTCGTTCTCAGGAAAAGCCCTTGTGCGCGATCGTCACCGAAAATTCGGGCGCGGTACTGCCGCGACAAATCCCGATAAGAGCGCGGCGCGTGGTAGCGATCCTGGTTGAACCAGTAGCGCAATGGGCGCCGACCCCGCCGCCCATTGCGCTTTTCTCATTGCTGATCGTCGAATTGTAGTCTGCCGCCAGCACCGCATGTGGATACAGCACCAGCTTCGGATGCTCGAATCAGCAGGTAATTGAATAATTGCAGTTCCAGCGGATGTAGCACGTCTTCGCTATCGTGCAGTATCACGCCGGCGAACTCGATATTTTTTCTTTTCCGTGCAGAAAAATCGCCTGAATGATCCAATTCAGGCAATCGGCCTTGCTGGTCGGATGCCTGTCGGCGCCAGCGGAACTTGCCGGTAGCATGGATTCTGCTCGCGGGTTTGCTGGAGGACAGTGTTTTGCGTTATAATTTGCCGGTTTAGCCAATTAAATTCCGCCGTAGCGCATACCATCTTCCATCCCGTCTCAAAAAGACCAGTTATCGACACCCAAAGCGCATTTCGGCGGGGGATCCTAGCGGTCGTTCTGGCGCGGCGCAGCGGCGGTAACCACATCAGGAGTTACCCTTGCCGCCATTTTTTTCTGGCCACACAGTTCCGGCCATCCTAGCGCTTGCAGACGGGTCGATTTTCAAAGGTTTTTCCATCGGTGCTGCCGGCCATGCCACCGGTGAAGTCGTGTTCAACACGGCGATGACCGGCTACCAGGAAATTCTCACCGATCCCAGCTATTGCCGCCAAATCGTCACGCTGACCTATCCGCATATCGGTAATACCGGCATCAATCAAGAGGACGTCGAAGCATCGAAAGTCCATGCTGCTGGCCTGATCATCAAAGACCTGCCGCTGCTGGCTTCCAATTTCCGTTCGACGCAAACGCTGTCGGATTATCTGAAAACGGAAAACGTCGTCGCAATCGCCGGCATCGATACCCGCAAGCTGACGCGCATCCTGCGCGAAAAAGGCGCACAGAGCGGGACCATCCTGGTCGGTGAAGACAGCGTCGAAAAAGCGCTGGAATTGGCCCGTTCTTTCCCGGGTCTCGCCGGCATGGATCTGGCCAAAGTGGTATCGACCCGGAAAGCATACGGCTGGACCGAAGCCGAATGGGTGCTGGGGAAAGGCTACGGACAGCAGGCTGCGCCCCGGCACCATGTGGTCGCGTTCGACTATGGCGTCAAGAACAACATCCTGCGTATGCTGGCCGAGCGCGGTTGCAAAGTGACCGTGTTGCCCGCGCAAGCGTCCGCTGCCGATGCATTGGCGCTCAAGCCGGACGGCATTTTCCTGTCCAACGGTCCCGGCGACCCCGAGCCATGCGATTACGCGATTGCGGCAAGCAAGGAATTGATCGAACGCGGCATTCCGACCTTCGGCATTTGCCTCGGTCACCAGATCATGGCGCTGGCATCCGGCGCCAAAACACTCAAAATGAAATTCGGCCATCACGGCGCGAACCACCCGGTGCAAGATCTCGATACCAAGCAGGTGATGATCACTTCGCAAAACCATGGTTTCGCGGTTGATGCCGCGTCGCTGCCGACCAATTGCCGCGTGACGCACGTGTCGCTGTTCGATGGCTCGCTGCAAGGTTTTGCCCGCACCGACAAGCCCGCGTTTTGCTTTCAGGGACACCCTGAAGCGTCGCCCGGCTCGCACGATATCGCCCCCTTGTTCGATCGCTTTGTGGCGATGATGGAGAAACAGAAAAATGCCTAAGCGTAACGACATAAAAAGCATCCTGATCATTGGCGCCGGCCCGATCATTATCGGCCAGGCGTGCGAGTTCGATTACTCCGGCGCGCAGGCTTGCAAGGCATTGCGCGAAGAAGGTTACCGCGTGATTCTGGTCAACAGCAATCCGGCCACCATCATGACCGATCCGGAAATGGCCGATGTCACCTACATCGAGCCAATTACCTGGCAAGTGGTAGAGCGCATCATCGACAAGGAGCGTCCCGACGCGATTCTGCCGACCATGGGCGGTCAGACTGCGTTGAATTGCGCACTCGACCTGCATCACCATGGCGTATTGAGCAAGTACGACTGTGAACTGATCGGCGCCTCGCCGGAAGCGATCGACAAGGCGGAAGATCGTTCCAAGTTCAAGGAGGCGATGACCAAAATCGGTCTCGGTTCGGCGCGATCCGGCGTATCGCACACGATGGATGAGTCGTGGGCGGTGCAAAAGGAACTGGGTTTCCCAGTCATTATCCGGCCTTCGTTTACGATGGGCGGCACTGGCGGCGGCATCGCGTACAACTCCGAAGAATTCGAGACGATCTGCAAACGTGGCCTGGAAGCGTCGCCGACCTCCGAACTGTTGATTGAAGAATCGCTGATCGGCTGGAAAGAATACGAGATGGAAGTGGTCCGCGACAAAAAGGACAACTGCATCATCGTGTGCTCGATCGAAAACCTGGACCCGATGGGCGTCCATACGGGGGATTCGATCACTGTTGCGCCGGCGCAGACGCTGACCGACAAGGAATACCAAATCATGCGCAACGCGTCGCTCGCAGTGTTGCGCGAGATCGGCGTCGATACCGGCGGATCGAACGTGCAGTTCTCGATCAATCCGAAAGACGGCCGCATGATCGTTATCGAGATGAATCCGCGCGTGTCGCGTTCGTCCGCACTGGCATCGAAAGCAACCGGTTTTCCGATCGCGAAGATCGCCGCCAAGCTGGCGGTCGGCTTTACGCTGGACGAGCTGCGCAACGAAATTACCGGCGGCGCCACACCGGCCTCGTTCGAGCCGAGCATCGATTACGTTGTCACCAAGATCCCGCGTTTCGCATTCGAAAAATTTCCGACCGCCGACGCGCATCTGACGACGCAAATGAAGTCGGTCGGTGAAGTGATGGCGATCGGTCGCACCTTCCAGGAGTCGTTCCAGAAAGCATTGCGCGGTCTCGAAGTCGGCGTCGATGGCATGAATCAGAAAACCCTTGACCGCGAAGTGATCGAAGAAGAACTCGGCGCGCCGGGACCGGAGCGCATCTGGTATGTCGGCGACGCATTTGCCCAAGGCTTCACACTGGACGAAGTACATCAACTGACGCATATCGATCCGTGGTTCCTGGTGCAGATCAAGGAAATCGTCGATATCGAATTGTGGCTGGAAACGCAATCGCTGGATGCGATCGACAAAGCGACGCTGTTCAAGCTCAAGCAAAAAGGTTTCGCCGATCGTCGTTTGGCGACATTGATGAAGACGACCGATAAGGCCGTGCGTGAAAAGCGCCATGCGCTCAATATCCGTCCGGTCTACAAACGGGTCGATACCTGTGCCGGCGAATTCGCGACCAATACCGCTTACATGTACTCGACCTATGAGGAAGAGTGTGAAGCAAAGCCGACCGACAAAAAGAAAATCATGGTGTTGGGCGGTGGTCCGAACCGTATCGGCCAAGGCATCGAATTCGATTATTGCTGCGTGCATGCCGCACTCGCGATGCGCGAAGACGGCTATGAAACCATCATGGTCAACTGCAATCCAGAAACCGTGTCGACCGACTATGATACATCCGACCGTTTGTACTTCGAGCCGCTGACGCTGGAAGATGTGCTGGAAATCGTCGACAAGGAAAAGCCGTATGGCGTGATCGTGCAGTACGGCGGCCAGACGCCGCTGAAGCTCGCGCTTGATCTGGAAGCGAATGGCGTCCCGATCGTCGGCACCTCGCCCGACATGATCGATGCAGCGGAAGACCGTGAACGTTTCCAGAAAATGCTGCACGACCTGGATCTGCGTCAGCCGCCGAACCGCACTGCGCGCACCGAAGAAGATGCGCTGAGATTGGCACAGGAAATCGGCTATCCGCTGGTGGTGCGCCCGTCGTATGTGCTGGGCGGCCGTGCAATGGAAATCGTGCATGAGCAGCGCGACCTTGAGCGCTACATGCGTGAAGCGGTCAAGGTGTCGCATGATTCGCCGGTGTTGCTGGACCGCTTCCTGAATGATGCGATCGAAGTCGACGTCGACTGCCTGTCGGACGGCAAACGCACCTTTATCGGCGGCGTGATGGAGCATATCGAACAGGCGGGCGTGCACTCGGGCGATTCGGCCTGCTCGTTGCCGCCGTATTCGCTGTCGCAGGAAACGATCGATGAATTGAAGCGCCAGACCGCGCTGATGGCCAAGGGCTTGAATGTGGTCGGCCTGATGAATGTGCAGTTTGCGATCCAGCAGAAAGAAGTCGACGGCAAGATGCAGGACGTCGTTTTTGTGCTGGAAGTCAATCCGCGCGCGTCGCGTACCGTGCCGTTCGTGTCGAAAGCAACAGGCCTGCAACTTGCCAAAATCGCCGCGCGCTGCATGGTTGGCCAGTCGCTGGAAAGCCAGGGCATTACGAAGGAGGTCGTGCCTTCGTATTTCAGCGTGAAAGAAGCAGTCTTCCCGTTCGTGAAATTCCCGGGCGTCGATACGATCCTGGGGCCGGAAATGAAATCGACCGGTGAAGTGATGGGCGTGGGCAAGACCTTCGGCGAAGCATTTGTAAAATCACAATTGGGCGCCGGCATCAAGTTGCCGAAGTCGGGCAAAGTGTTCCTGAGCGTGAAAAACAGCGACAAGCCGCGCGCGGTACAGGTGGCCAAGGATCTGGTTGCAATCGGTTTCTCTGTGGTGGCGACCAAGGGCACTGCCGCCGCGATCAATGCTGCCGGCGTTCCTGCCACGACCGTCAATAAAGTCGTCGAAGGCCGGCCGCACGTGGTGGACATGATCAAGAACCATGAGATTGCGCTGGTCATCAACACCGTCGAGGAAAAGCGCAGCGCGATCACCGACTCGCGCGCCATCCGGACGTCGGCGCTTGCTGCGCGGGCGACAACTTACACCACGATTGCCGGTGCGGAAGCTGCGGTCGAGGGCATGCGCCACCTCGACGAGTTGCATGTCTATGATTTACAAGGCCTGCATAAAACTTTAAACTAAGCTAAATAGTTCAACCTTAGCCACAGAGGTCACAGACGGTGCCGGATTTTCCGGCGTCATTTGTGACCTCTGTGCTTTTCATTTGGTCAATAAAATCATGAACTCAGTACCTATCACCAAACGCGGCGCAGAATTACTCAAAGAAGAGTTGCACCGCTTGAAAACCAAAGATCGTCCAGCGGTTATTAATGCGATTGCCGAGGCGCGCGCGCAAGGCGACCTGTCGGAAAACGCGGAGTACGATGCAGCAAAGGAACGCCAAAGTTTCATCGAAGGCCGTATCGCGGATCTGGAAGGCAAGTTGGGCGCAGCGCAAATTATCGATCCGGCTTTGCTCGATGCGGAAGGCCGCATCGTATTTGCATCGACCGTTTATCTGGAAGACCTGGAGTCTGGTGAAAAAGTAACGTATCAGATTGTCGGGACCGATGAGGCGGATCTGAAGGAAATGAAAGTGTCAATTACGTCGCCGATCGCACGCGCATTGATCGGAAAATATGCAGGTGATGTGGTCGGTGTACAGGCGCCATCGGGTGTTCGTGAATACGAAGTTCTTGAAGTCCGCTACATCTGATTGCGCATGTTCGTGTTGCGCGTTAGGCTGTTGATTGCTACCTTATGGGCGGGAAGCCTGTGGACCATCGGCTATCTGGTTGCGCCAACCTTGTTCGCGACGCTGTCGGATCGGGTGCTCGCAGGATCAATTGCCGGAAACATATTTCGCGCTGAAGCCTGGCTCTCGATTTTCTGTGCCGCCGTCCTGATGGTGTTGCAGAAGTTGCAAGCAACCAGTGGCAATAGCGCACAACGCAGATTTTTATTGCTCTTGATTTGTGCGATGCTCGCATGCACATTGATTAGCCATTTCGGCCTTCAGCCATTCATGGCAGCATTGCGTGAACAAGCGGGGCCGAGCGGCGTGATGGCATCGGATGCCAAGATGCAATTCGGCATTTTGCATGGGCTATCCAGCGCCCTTTACCTCATCCAAAGTTTATTGGGCGTGGTGTTGATTCTGAAAATCCGGGTGGATTGATTGCACCCGGTTTCGACGATTCAGCCTCGGCCCAACGACGATTTCTTATGGCTGGTTTGGCGCGGCTTGGCGCGCTTGATGGAGCCGCCGGCGGTAACGCGTTCATTGCCTTTAAGGATGACCTTTGACACTGTCGGACGCTTGGTGCCGCTCGGGCTTGGTTTGACGATCGTGACTTCACGCATGCCTTTGCCTCTTTTTTCGTTCCGTTCTTTTGGCTGGTCTTTCTTCGGGCGATAAATAATCAGCAGTTTGCCAATGTGCTGTATCGGTGCTGCATCCAGTTTGGCGCAGATCGTGTCGTACATTTCGACGCGCGCTTCGCGGTCGTCGCCAAACACACGGATCTTGATCAAGCCGTGCGCATCCAGGCTGGCATCGATTTCCTTGAGTACGGACGGCTTCAAGCCGGCTTCACCAATCATTACAACGGGGCTGAGCGCGTGCGCTTCGGAACGGAGTTCGCTGCGTTCCGCAGGGGTGAGTTTCAACATATAAGGCCTATCCAATTGGTGGGAAGAGAGTGCCGCGTCGGCTAGGCGGCGCTTGCTTCTGTCCCGTACTACTATCTTAAACACGGTATTCTACGCGAATGGCAAAGAACAAATTAAACAAAAACTGGCTGCACGACCATATCAACGACCCGTACGTGAAGCTGGCGCAAAAGGAAGGCTACCGGGCGCGTGCGGTGTACAAGCTCAAGGAAATCGATGAGAGCGAAAAGCTGATCAAGCCGGGGCAGGTGATCGTCGATCTCGGCAGCACTCCGGGCAGTTGGTCGCAATATGCACGCAACAAGTTGGCGGGGCAGGTGGGCGGCGGCATCCACGGCACCATCATCGGGCTGGATCTGTTGCCGATGGAGCCGATCGCAGACGTGCATTTTATTCAAGGCGATTTTCGTGAAGAGAGTGTCTTGCAGCAGCTGGAGCAGGTTCTGGCGGGTCGCAAGGTCGATCTGGTGCTGTCGGATATGGCGCCGAACCTGTCCGGGATTGCAGTCGCGGACGCGGCGCGGGTCGAACATATAATCGATTTGGCAATAGAATTTTCACATGCACACCTGAAACCTTCCGGCGCGCTGGTCGTCAAATGTTTCAATGGCACAGGCTACAATCAGATACTGGACAATTTCCGGCAAGCGTTTAAGATTGTGTCGTCCAAGAAGCCCAAAGCGAGCAAAGACAAATCGTCAGAGATTTTTTTGGTGGGTAAAATACTAAAAACCCCGGCTTGAAGTGCCATGGGTAGAGCATCGCTACGCTTATCTCAGCCCCGCGGCGGTCAAAAATGCACATTATCCCTTGATTTTTAAGGGGATTAGCCCGATATCCAACCTAGTAAGCCCCGATTATTGCGAGTAAAATCGGCTTTAGCTATGTTAGAAAGGCGCACTTGCGTCTAAGGAGTTCTAGTGAACAATATGTTTTCCAAGGCTGCCATTTGGGTAGTCGTCGCATTGGTGCTGTTTACCGTGTTCAAACAGTTCGATGGACGCGGGCTGACGGGCGGCGCTACCCCGATTCCATATTCTGACTTTCTGGATGAAGTCAAATCCAAACATATCAAAGAGGCGACGATCGAAGATCGCAGCATTGTTGCGACTACTCAGGATGGCAAGAAGATCAAGACGGCCATTACTTATCTGGATCGCGGCCTGATCGGCGATTTGGTCAATAATGGCGTGAAATTCGACGTCAAGCAGCCGGAAGAACAATCTTTCCTGTCGCAAGTGTTCATTTCGTGGTTCCCGATGCTGCTCTTGATCGGCGTGTGGGTATTCTTCATGCGTCAAATGCAGGGCGGCGGCAAGGGCGGCGCATTCTCGTTCGGCCGTTCCAAGGCGCGCATGCTGGATGAAGCGAGCAATACCGTGACATTCGCCGATGTCGCCGGTTGCGATGAAGCAAAAGAAGAAGTGCAGGAATTGGTTGATTTCCTGCGCGATCCGACCAAATTCCAGAAATTGGGCGGCCGTATTCCACGCGGTGTCCTGATGGTCGGTCCACCGGGCACCGGTAAAACTTTGCTGGCACGCGCAATCGCGGGCGAAGCGAAGGTGCCGTTCTTTACAATTTCCGGTTCCGATTTCGTTGAAATGTTTGTCGGTGTCGGTGCTTCCCGCGTGCGCGACATGTTCGAGAACGCGAAAAAGCATTCTCCGTGCATCGTCTTCATCGATGAAATCGACGCAGTCGGACGGCATCGGGGTGCCGGTATGGGTGGCGGTAACGACGAGCGCGAGCAGACATTGAACCAGTTGCTGGTCGAGATGGACGGTTTTGAAGCCAATTCCGGCGTGATCGTGATCGCTGCTACCAACCGTGCCGACGTGCTGGACAAGGCTTTGCTGCGTCCGGGGCGTTTCGATCGTCAAGTGATGGTCGGCTTGCCGGATATTCGCGGTCGCGAGCAAATCCTGTATGTCCACATGCGTAAAGTGCCAATAGCACCGGATGTCAAAGCCGATATTCTGGCCCGCGGTACGCCGGGTTTCTCAGGCGCCGATCTGGCGAATCTGGTGAACGAAGCTGCATTGTTTGCCGCGCGTCGTAGCAAGCGCCTGGTCGAGATGCAGGACTTTGAAGATGCAAAAGACAAGATCGTGATGGGGCCGGAACGCAAATCAGCCGTCATGCGCGAAGAAGAGCGCCGCAATACCGCCTACCACGAATCCGGTCATGCGGTGGTTGCCAAGCTGCTGCCGAAAGCCGACCCGGTGCACAAGGTCACCATCATGCCGCGCGGGTTTGCACTCGGCCTGACATGGCAGTTGCCCGAGCATGATCGCGTGAACATGTATAAGGACAAGATGCTGGAGGAAATCGCAATTCTGTTCGGCGGACGTATCGCCGAAGAGATTTTCATGCACCAAATGTCGACCGGCGCATCGAACGACTTCGAGCGTGCGACCAAGCTGGCGCGCGCAATGGTCACGCGCTACGGCATGTCCGAAAGCCTCGGCACCATGGTGTATGAAGATACCGAGCAAGACGCATATTTTGGCCGCATGTCCGCCAAGACCGTGTCGGAAGCGACGCAGCAAAAAGTCGATACCGAAATCCGCAGCATCCTCGATGCGCAATATGCGTTGTCGCGCAAGCTTCTGGAAGAAAATAGCGACAAGGTCGATATCATGGCCAAGACTCTGCTGGAATGGGAAACCATCGATGCCGACCAGATCAACGACATCATGGAAGGCCGTGAACCGCGTCTGCCAAAAGCCGGGGTGCCGGCAAAGCGTTCGTCGTCCGATAGCTCTTCAGGCGGTGTGACACCGAATGCGACCGCACCGGCTTGAGCGTGTTCTCTTGATGATGTGATTTTTGCGTGTTTGAGACAAGGGTGGGGAGCGATCCTCGCCCTTTTTCTTTTTGGAATTGCGGGACAGCGTCAAGCGCAGCGGTACTCTGTCTGTACATTGTAAAAGCAGGGACATGATCCTAGATTCGGCAGTTGACCGCTCACTTTTGTCTGGAGAGCCGCATGCACATTGACTTTCTTCCGTTCGATAACGTTCACCGATTGGGTGAAAGCGCTACAGGTGCGATTGCACATTTTTCCGGTCCTCTGGCGTTGTTGCTCCTCCTAGCAGAATGCAGTCTGCGTCGTCGTCTCGCCTAGCCAGAGGACCGGAAAAATGCACACTCACACCTGCCCACCTACCGAATCTAGGATGATGCAAGCCTACCTTCAGTTTGGCCGTTACCGTTTTCCATTGCAGCGAGAGGGCGGCAGGCCGCTGGTCATGGGCATACTCAACGTGACGCCCGATTCGTTTTCAGATGGCGGTCGATTCCAATCGCTGGAACTCGCGCTGTCGCATGCGGAGCAGATGATTGCGGAAGGCGTCGATATCATCGATGTCGGCGGCGAATCGAGCCGCCCCGGTGCCCAGCAGTTATCGATCGATGAAGAATTGCGCCGCGTGATGCCGGTCTTGTACGCATTGCGCGATTGCGGCAAGCCGCTGTCGGTCGATACCTGCAAGCCGCAAGTCATGCGCGAGGCGCTCATGGCGGGTGCAGATATGATCAATGACATCAACGGTTTCCGAGCGCCCGGCGCATTAAGCATCGTCAACGATAGCGATTGTGCGCTGTGTATCATGCATATGCTGAACGATCCGCAAACCATGCAACTGAAGCCGGAGTACGACGATGTGGTGGCCGACGTGACCAGGTTCTTTCAGGAGCGTGTTGCAGACATGGAACGCGCAGGGATTATGCGCAATCGCTTGTGTATCGATCCGGGTTTTGGATTTGGCAAAACACTTGCGCATAACCTTGCGTTATTGAAAAATAGTGGCGAAATGCAAACTTCGCTTGGTTTGCCGCTGCTTGCCGGCTTGTCGCGCAAATCCCTGATCGGCGCGATTACCGGCAAGCCGGTGGAAAACCGGCTTGCGGGCAGTATTGCTGCAGCGCTGGTCGCTGCAGCACAAGGCGCCAGCATTCTGCGTGTGCACGATGTGGCGGAAACCGTCGATGCGCTCAAAGTGTGGCAAGCTGCCACCCAAAATTCAACATTACAGGAACAAAAATAAATGACACGTAAATATTTCGGCACCGATGGCGTGCGTGGACTGGTCGGCGTTGCACCAATCACACCGGATTTCGTGATGAAGCTTGGCTATGCTGCCGGTAAAGTACTGACCCGCTCCGAATCTGCAACCGGCAAGCCGACAGTGTTGATCGGCAAGGACACGCGCATTTCAGGCTACATGCTGGAAGCGGCGCTGGAAGCGGGATTTGCCGCAGCCGGTGTCGACGTGATGCTGGCCGGGCCGATGCCGACGCCGGCGGTGGCTTATCTGACGCGTGCATTGCGCTTGTCGGCCGGGGTCGTGATTTCAGCGTCGCACAATCCATATCAGGACAATGGCATCAAGTTTTTTTCCGAGCAGGGCAACAAGTTGCCCGATTCTGTCGAAGCCGAGATCGAAGCCGCATTGGACGCACCGATAGAATGCGTGTCGTCGGAAAAACTGGGCAAAGCGAGACGTCTTGAAGATGCACGCGGACGCTACATTGAGTTTTGCAAAAGCACCTTCCCTAATGAACTGAACTTGCGCGGCATGAAAATCGTGATCGATTGCGCGCATGGCGCCGCCTACCATATTGCGCCGGACGTGTTTCATGAGCTGGGAGCCGAAGTCATTTCGATCGGCAATCACCCGAACGGTTTGAATATCAATGATGGCGTCGGCGCCACTTCACCCGCAGCGTTGTCGAAAGCGGTGCAGGAGCATCAAGCCAATCTTGGTATCGCGCTCGACGGCGATGCCGATCGGCTATTGATGGTCGATGCGAGCGGCCGCATCTATAACGGCGATGAGCTGCTCTATGTGGTGGTCAGGGATAGAATGGCCACGATGCCGGTGCAAGGTGCGGTTGGTACCCTAATGACCAACATGGCGCTGGAAGTCGCGTTCAAGAAAATGGGGGTCGGTTTTGCGCGCGCCAAGGTCGGCGACCGTTACGTGCTTGAATTGCTGCAGGAGCGCGGGTGGCTGCTGGGCGGTGAAGGTTCCGGCCACTTGCTGTGCCTTGATAAACATACGACCGGCGACGGGATCATCTCGGCGTTGCAGGTATTGTCGGCCTTGAAACGCAGCGGCAAGACACTCGCGCAATGCACTGAAGATATCGCACTCTATCCGCAGACGCTGATCAATGTGAAAGTGCCGGCCGGTTTCGAGTGGCAAAAAAATGTCGCCATCCTCGCCGAGAAGGAAGTGGTCGAGGCCGAACTGGGGGGCAACGGACGTGTGCTGATTCGCGCATCCGGCACCGAGCCCCTGATTCGGGTCATGGTCGAGGCAAAAAGCGCGGACATTGCCAACACGATGGCGCGCCGCATAGCCGACAAAGTGACGATCTGACACGCATTCCTTGCGGCGCACGTTGTTCAAGTCGGTTTTCTGAAGAGTGTTTTGGCGACCAGCACGGTCGTCAATGCACCGGCGCACTGTGCTGCAATGAAGCCTGAAATATCCGTGGGACGGATATCGGTGCTTTCACGTTCGGGCCATATTGCACCGACTCGGTCACGTCGGCGGGAAAGGCGCTCACGTGCGATTGCCCGCACCGACACACCACGGCCAAAGTACGGTGGTCGATGACATCGTACGCCGCGGCGGGCACATCGAGCACTTGCCTGTACTCGGCCACGCGGGCCTCGGCCAGCGGCAACGCGCTGCGGCAATGGTCGCATTGCCATGGCAGAGGATGGTCGATGGTCCGGGTGGCTTGCGCGGCAAGCTGTCGTCGATTTGTTGAAGCTGTTCCGTGGGTGCTGCGGGTGGGCGGTCAATGGCGCTCCCTGCCGGCAGATCGCGGCAACTGGAACAGGGTGTTCAAACGCTTTGCTCGCTGGTCAGCGCTTGGCGTTTGGAATCATCTTCTCGGTTTTCAAGCGAAAGCCGCTGATCTTCAAGATGTTTCTATCGATAGCACTATTGCGCGTGCCCACGGGTGTGCCGCCGGGGCAGCGCACAGCTGCGCAGACGATGAGGTGCTTGGCCGGTCGCGCGGTGGCTTCGGTTGCAATTCACGCGGTGGTTGACGGCTTGGGTTTGCCCCTCAAGTTTATCTTGACCGGCGCGCAAGCTGCCGATATCGGTCAGGCGATACCGCTGATGGAGGGGCTATCTGCCCAAGCTTGTTTGGCAGACAAGGGATACGACGCCGACGCTTTTCTGGCGTGGCTTCAGACGAACGGGATCAAGGCGGTGATCCCGCCGAAAGCCAACAGGAAAGAACAAAGGGAGTGCGATTGGTGGCATTACAAGGAGCGCCATCTGGTCGAGTGCATGTTTGGGAAGCTCAAGTATTACCGCCGCCTCGCCATGCGATATGAGAAAAAAGCCCTTCATTTCATGGGGATGCTGGCATTCGCCGGTGCTTTGCTCTGGCTCCGCTGAGGCACAGCAAAACGTCAACAGAGCCTAGGTCACGCGCCACTCATATACTCCTTCACGCTCGGCGAGCGGCATTTCCATCGGCGCAAAAGCTGTGCCCGACACCCCATGCCGCAGGAGCAGCGCCGTTATTTTTGTGCGCCTTTAGAGTGAGTTGCCGATGACTGTACCGATTTGCTCCAAGCGAGCGGCTGTTTCCGGTGGCAACGCAGCAGCGCGCACGCGGTAACTGTCATCCCTCGCTGGCACCTTGCGTCATGGCTTGCAGCACTCATGTTGCCCGGCATCGGCTGACGTACGAAAATCACCTTTTTCGACCAGAGGACGGGACATTTTTTAACGAACCTTCAGCTCCGACATGAAAAAAACAAAGATTTAATGCCAGCACAAGGATTGCTTAGATGCCAATGTTGGTATGCATCATCCGCTTGTTGTCAGCATCCGGCGTAATAATGGCTTCAATTGGCGCATTTTCCGTTCCGTTCTCCACCGGGATTAATTCCAATCGAACATATCCCACCAATTCGCTGCGAGAACGTACAATCATTGCTATCACCTTTCCGGAAAAACAAAGTTATGCAATACGACGTCGTCGACACACAAATTTCGCCAGAAGGCCGCCTCGATGTTTTATCCAAGGCCGAAGTCAATAAATTGCGGGACAACAGCCAAGGCGGGTTATACGAGGTATTTCGCAATTGCTCGCTTGCCGTGCTCAATTGCGGCAATGATCTGGATGATGGCAAGGAATTGCTGGAGCGCTACCAGTCGTTCGATATCAGCATTATCCAGCGCGAACGCGGCATCAAGCTCGACATCAAGGGGGCTCCCGCGATTGCGTTTGTCGGTGACAAGATGATCAAGGGGATTCACGAGCATCTGTTCGCCGTGTTGCGCGATATTATTTTCGTCAACGACGAAATCACCGGCAATCCGAAATTTGATCTGTTAACGTCGGAAGGCGTGACCGATTCGGTATTTCATATCCTGCGCAACGCAAATGTACTGCGTCCGATGACCAAT
>CAMLDH010000051.1 GCA_946478765.1 uncultured Oxalobacteraceae bacterium
GGGCGGCGAATCGATCGTTGTCGCGGCGAGCAGCAGTACGGCGCCCGCCGCCAGCGAAACCGCAGCGCCGGCGACAGCGGCGATTGCCATGGCAAGCGGTCCTGGCAATTGCATGCCAAGCAGCCACTCAGGTAATGCAGTAAGGCTGCTTTGCTTGATTTCCGGCGCCATCGTGACCCAGGCCGTGACGTACGCCCCAACCGCCATGAAGCCCATATGCCCAAAACTGAGGACCCCGGAATTCCCGATGAAGACATACAGTCCGACGACCAGTACAACTGATATGAATAGCTCGCTGATGGTGCGCGTGAATTCCGGGAAGCCTAGCAACCACGCGGCCAGGCCGATGGCAGCGATCAAGCCCATCAGCACGGCATTCATGCCGGTGCGTGACATCAGATTCTTCCTTGAAAAACTTTGCGAGAGAATAGTCCCGCAGGGCGCGCCAGCAATATGCCAATCACCGCAAGGTAAAGCAGCGCATCGCGATAGGGCCGATAGTCCGCAGGGAGCACCGTTTGCAGCAGGACACTGACGCCTCCGAGCAGGAATCCGGCTCCAACCGCGCCTGGCAGACTGCCAAGCCCGCCCACTACGGTTGCCACAAAGGCCATCATCACGATCGTGCCGCCCATTCGGATGTCGGCAACGCCTGTCTGCGGCAGGAGCAAAAGGCAGGTCAGTCCCGCCAGACACCCGCTCAGCGCGAAGGCGGCGAGCACGATGCGATCGGCAGGCACACCAAGCATTTGTGCCATCAGCGAGTTTTCCGCCGATGCGCGCATGGCAATCCCAAATCGGGTACGAGTCAGAAAGAGAACCAGCATGACGAGAGAAAGCGCGGTGACCGAAATGGTGACCAATTGCAGGGCTGCGATCCGCAACCCCATGATCAGGATGGGTTGCGACAATGACGGCCAAAGATTGATTGCAATTGGGCGTCCGCCATAAACCATCAGGAGAATGCTCTGTATGCCGGTCCCTAACGCAAAGGAGCCGATCATGAGAACGGAGGGGTTGTATCCGCGTAACCTGCGGAATAGAACCAGTTCTGAAACCACCGCAAGAGCGGCTCCAACGAGCAAGACGAATGGAACGAGTACCACCGTAGGAAAAGAACCCATAAGGAGTCGGGCACTGCCCTCGGTCGCGGGCATAAGCAGCGAAAATGCGCCTACTGCGACAAAGTCGCCATGGGCAAAGTTGACCAGCCTCATGACGCTGAAAATCAAGCCGATACCCAGTGCGGCCAGTGCATAAATGCTGCCTAAGGCTAACGCATCGACAAATGACTGAATCATTGTTGCCCCTCGCCTAAAATCCGAAGTATGCCCGCTCGAGCTCTCCGGTACGTTCCAGCGCGCACGCCTGCCCCGAAAGTGCGATTTGACCGGCACGCAAAATGTGAATATCGGCTTCAAGCGCGACCGCCCTGGCATAGCTTTGCTCGGCCATAAGCAATGTCAGGTCTCTACGTTCTTGTAGTTGAATGAGCGTCATGTAAATCTCATCGATGAGCTTTGGCGCAAGCCCGAGTGATGGCTCATCGAGCGCTACAATCCGGCTTCTGGTCATGAGCGCGCGCCCAATCGCCAGCATCTGCTGTTGGCCACCCGACAACACTCCCGCGAGGGTATCGCGGCGCTCCCGAAGTGCTGGAAACATCTGGAATACGAAATCAAGGTCTTCTTCGATCTGATCCTTACTGCGTATGAGGTGCGCACCGATCAATAAGTTTTCCTTGATCGTCAAAGTCTGGAACACATCCCGGCCTTCCGGCACCATTGTGTAGCCTCTCCGGACGACGCGATCAGGGGACTGTCCGATCGTATCCCGGCCGTCAATTTGTATTTCGCCGCCTGACGGCTTCACCGCTCCAGCCAAGGCGCGCAACAACGTTGACTTTCCGGCGCCGTTGGCGCCGACAATAAAAAGGCGTTGTCCGGGCAACACGTTGAACGAAACGTTGCGCAACGCGATCAACTGGCCATAACGAACCTCCAGGTTCCGAACATGGACAGCAGCGTTCATGCCGAAGCCGCCTTCGCCGTTGAGCGAGGCGCGCTCTCAAGACCACCTCCCAGATATGCCGCACGCAGGCGAGCGCTTCGGCGGATGACATCAGCATTCCCGAATTCGATCACTTCCCCACCATCAAGTACGTAAGTGGTCGAGCAAAGATGCAAAATCATCGGAAAGTTATGCTCAATCAGCAAGATGCCGGTTCCGTGTTCCCTCACGATATTCTGAATCACTTCGCAGAGTGCTTCGACTTCGTGTTCCGACATGCCTGCCGCAGGCTCATCGAGAAGCAAGTAGCTGGGATATCCCGCCAGTGCACGCGCAATCGCGGCGCGCCGTTGGTCTGTATAGGAAAGTTCGCCAGCGAGTCTGGAAGAGGCTGCCTCAATCCCAAGCAGCTTGAGCGCTTCGCGCGCGGCGGCGCCAGACCGGGACGAACTCCAACCCAATGCCATACCTGCTGCAGCGATGTTTTCCAGCACCGTCATCTCCCGGAACAACCTGCCAGCCTGAAATGTCCTGGATATTCCGAGCTTGCGAATCGAGTAGGAGGACATGCCTTGCAGAATAGTGCCGTTGCATCGGACCTCCCCTGCAGTGGGAGCGCAAAAGCCGGTTAACACATTGATCATCGAGCTCTTGCCACCGCCATTGGGACCGATCAACCCTGTCACGGTTGACTGTCTGACTGAGAGCGTCACATCTCGCAGCGCCAAAAGACCACCGAATGCAAGCGAGACCTTGTTGGAGTCCAGCGTATTCATTAGTACAGACTTTTCACTGGCACGCCTACCGCAGGTGCTTGCGCCAATGTGTGCGCATGCCGACATTTGGACGAGGACGTCCTGAAAATCGAGGAAATTGCATTGACAGCCGCCGCCGTGGCGTGGAGTTCACGATGGACGTCTGCAGCAACAATTCTGGCGGTTATCCACCGGTTTACGCCCCGGATAACGACGCGCCTTTGGCCTTGGCAACAACGGCTTGACTCCTGCCCCTAACTCGTTGCCAATAAGAAGTTTTGCCATGATTGCTCTTCCTCTTTCTTTCTCTTCATTTAGAGAGAGAACATGACAGAAAAGATTCATTTATTTAGACGCTCTAAGGTTATTTTTCTTTACGCACCACGAGTTTTACTGTGTCATAAAAATCCCTTATTCTCTGAAGTACCGCGTTTCGCCAAACCGAACGGTCCGACCCGAAGGCCGGCAATCATTCCAAGCCAAGCACGGCACCATGCCGGGACGGCGCCAGGATCGTCCGTGGTTACCGGCTAGTTCCCCCCCCGACCTCTTCCACCAAGCACAGCACGGCCCGGGACTGGTAATTCCTGGCCAGCGAATTCAACTGGCTCGCAAAGGGACGATAGCGTTCGTCCAGTTGCGCCAAATAGTCTGCCCGCGCCATGATGTCATGCATGTTGCGCAGTTTGGCCAGACGGTGCAGAACCTCCATTTCTTCCACCGGCGGCGCCACGATGGGCTCCGTCCCATGCGCCGAAGGCGGCCCCGCTGCCGATGGAGCGTAGTGCCATTCCAGTTGCAGCAACGTTGCAATCTGGTCGAGAAGCTTATCCACGTCGATCGGTTTGGGGAGAAAGGCATTCCCCCCGGCCCGCAGGCTTTTCTCGCTATCGCTCGCGGATACGCTGGCCGATGTCACGATAATCGGTATCTCCCTGCAAGCCGGGAGCTGACGCAGGCGGCGCATGGCTTCCGGCCCATCCATCTCCGGCATGACGATGTCCATCAGGATCAGGTGCGGCCGCAGGCGTTGCGCCATGTCCAATCCTTCGCGGCCATTTGTCGCCTCGGCCAATTCGAAGCCGAGCGGCGTTAATAAATCGGTGATCACCCCCCGGTTCTCGGCGCCATCGTCGACCACCAGGACCTTCCGGCGCGGTCCCGCATACCCGGTCACGTTTCTCCTGGCCGTTATTGCCGTTTCCGCCTGCGCCAGCTGCACCTCCAACTCAAACCGGAAAGTGCTGCCCTGGCCGAGTTGGCTTTCGACCTGGATATCGCCGCCCATCAGGCGCACATATTGCCGGCTGATGGTCAGGCCCAGGCCGGTACCGGCGAGACGACACCGCGTCTCGCCGGCCTGTTCGAAAGGTTGGAAGATAGCGCCCAGTTGATTCGCGGCGATGCCGATACCGGTGTCCTGTACCTCGAAACGCAGCCGGGCAGGAGGTGCAAAGCGCACCCGCAGGACGACTTGGCCGCGATCGGTGAATTTGACAGCGTTGGACAACAGGTTGAGCAAGACCTGGCGCAGCCGCTTTTCGTCGCCCCGAATCCATTGGGGCACATCCGGGGCGACGTCGCAGCCTAGGTCCAGCCCCTTCTGCGCCGCTTTCACGCCGACGATGTCGATCATACTCTGCGCGAATCTCGGAAGCTGGAGGTCGGCCAGGTAGAGTTCCATCTTGCCGGCTTCGATCTTGGCCAAGTCCAGGATGTCATTGATGAGGGTGAGCAGGTGTTCGCCGCTTTTTCGGATCACGTTCACCCCAGTGAGCTGCCGTTCGCCTAGCGTCAGGTCCTGTTCCAGGATCTGGGCATAGCCGAGAATGCCATTGAGCGGGGTGCGTAGTTCATGGCTCATGTTGGCCAGGAACGCGCTCTTGGCCTGGTTGGCCGCTTCCGCGACATGTCGCGCTTCCCGTTCGGCTTCGGCATGCTTGCGCTCGGTTAGATCGAGGACGAAAGCGACGCCGGTTTCCTGGGATTTTTCAAAAAAGGTGGCGCCGAGGAGAATCGGGAGGCGGCTGCCATCCTTGCGGATGAATTCCTTTTCGAAGGGGGAAGCACTGCCGGTCCGCTTGAGCTCGTCGACGGCGTGTGCATCGGTTTGGCGATATTGGGGCGGCGTGAGATTCGTCCACCGCAGTGCTCCAGACTTCAAATCGTCCCTCGAATACCCCGCCATTTGCAGGAAAGTATCATTGGCCTCGCTAATGGCGCCGTGCAAATCCCAGAAGAACACCCCGATGATGTTGGAATTGACCAGGCGCTGGATGCGGCCATGGCTTTCCCGCACATCAGCATAGAGCTGGGCATTTTCCAGCGAGATGGCGGCCTGGGAGGCCAACAATTCCAGCACCTGGATCCGGTCTTGGGTGAAGGCCTGGGTAGCCAGATAATGTTCCAGATACAGCAAGCCGATCAGGTTGGCTTGACGCAGGATCGGCATGCACAGCACGGATTGGGGATGCTGTTGCGCAAAGTAGGGATCGGCCGCAAACAGGTGCGGTTCGGCGACATTCATCAGCAGCACCGGCTCCCGGCTGCGCCGGACATAATGGAGAATAGCCAGGGGGAACTGCCCATGCGGCAGGGGTTGCCCGTGATGCAACCGTACCTGCACCGCCTGTTGCTCGACCTTCGCCTCGGCGGCCAGCACCAGTTCGTCTCCCTGGGCCAGCAGCAGGCAGCCGCATTGCGCTCCGGCGTTTTCGAGCACGATGCGCATGAGAATGTCAATCAGATCGTCGAGCACAATACAGCCGGAGATGGCTTGCGAGGCCTTGGCCACGGAGAGCAGGTCAAGCCGAGGCTGGCCCTCGACAGGCGTGACCACAGCACGCTTGGTACGCACACGCAACTGAGGGTACTGCTCCTCGAGTTGCCTCACCTTGCCGTCAGCGCCCCACTGGGCATAGCACTGGCGCGCCTGTTCCAGATGGGCATTGCTGGAAGTCGGCAGGTCGCGTGCCAGATAGAACCGGGCGGCGAGTTCGTGGGCGATGGCTTCGTTCTGCACGAAACCGTTGTTGCGTGCCGAGCGGGCGGCTTTTTCGTAGAGACGCATCGCGTCAGGATCGCGGCCTTCGATTCGGGCGATCTCGGCGGCGGCGAGCGCGGCACAGTTTTCAAAGTTCTCCGGACAGTTCGCGGCCCAGGCCTGGAGCTGCGTGTGATGGGTAGCCAAGGCCTCGACATGCTGCCGGCTTGAAGCGGCGCAATCGCAGGATGCGGCATGGGAAAGGGCCGTGTAAAAGTGATACTCTGCCGTTTCCAGAGATCCTCGCAATATCCGCACCAGCCGCTCCGCTCTTTCCGAGGCATCTATCGCACATGCATAATCGCCGGCAAAAAAGCGCGCCTGCAGCTTGCGGACCCAATAGCAGCCCTCGGCCCACGCCAGACCCGGGTTACTGGCGAAACGACGCTCCATCTGCAGCTCGTCAAACTGTTCGTCATCAAAAGAACCGAATTCAGCCGTCAAACCGCGGAGCGTGCGGATAAATACGAGTTGTGTAACGATGGTGTCAATAACGAAACCGAACTGTATCTTCTGCACAAACGCGAGGCCGTACTCGGCTTCACGCTGCACCTCGATGAGCGGATCGCCCGCCGCGAGCAGGTTCGCGTTCAGGTTGCTACAGCAGTACGCCCCATAAGTAAGGTCGCCACTCTGGTTTGCGGCATCGAACGCGCGGCGCAGCAGATCACGGCCAGTCTGGAGATGCCTCCCCCATATCATGATGTGAGCCCCGGAGAGCAAATAGATCCTGGCTTGGAACCGCCTCAGCCCGCGTCGTTCGACCAGTTTGCAGCCGAGGTCGCCTAATCGAAATCCGGTCTGGTGGTCACCGAAATGCGGTTCGCCCCCCATGGCAAGCGACATGCCAAGCCATTCATAGGCGTAGCACGAACTGTCGCAGTTGCCATGTTCGAGGCTGAGGTTCACCACCCTGCAGGCGGCTAGAAAAGGAAGGTTCGACTCCATAAGCCATGCAGCCGTCACGAGCCTGATCAGGACATCCAGAGTGGCAAGCAATGCGGGGTCGCTCATCAAAGGCAGCTCGATAAGTTCCTCGATCGTGTGATTCCCGAGCCGGGACCAGATCTGCTCGTATTCGCGCCGCGCCTCCTCTTGCGTTGGATGCGGCGACCAGTCGATGCCTAGTTGCCGGAGGTAGTCGAGACAGACGACGATCGCGCGCCCACCTTCATCGAGCGTCATGTATAACTCCACGCGAAGACACGCGACGGCTGCTCGCTCAACTGTCGTAACGGCGCGTGTTGCCAGCGCCGTCAGGCGCTGCTCCGCTTCCACCAGCGCGCCGGTCAGGAATTCACATTCGGCCCGGTTCAGTTCCAATGCGAAGGGGAGTTCATACCGCCGCTCCCAGCAATCCTCCGCCAGCAGTGCTTCACCCGCGATGAGATAGGTAAGCGCCGAAGCATAGGCAGTGGAGGCCTTGGCGCGCTTGCCGGCCAGCAGGTTCAGTTCAGCCATCTGCCCCCGCTCTTCCTGCGATTCGACCAGGTCGCTGCCTCGATTGAGCTGGTTGACGACATCGAAAATCCTGTCTGCGATCGCCTCGGGCGTCAGGCTGGACACCAGGATGCGACCGATGCGCAGGTGCATCCCGGCGCGCAAGTCAGACGGGATCAGCGAATAGGCTGCTTCCTGAACCCGGTCATGGAGGAGGGTATAAGTCTCCTCATCCCGGAACACCAGGCCCACCCGCTCGGCTTCCCACAGGACGGCGTGGATCGCCTGCGCGGATTGCCCGAGGACCAGGCCGAGCGTCGCGGCGTCGGCGGCATTGCCCAGACAGGCGAACTGTGTCAAGGCGTCTTGTGTGCCCTGTGGCAGGCGGGCGAGCTTGCCCACCATCAGGTCCACCACGTTGTCCGTATAACCCTTGGCGTGGATGCGCTTCAGATCCCACACCCACTCCCCTTGGCCGGAGTCGAAGGTGAGCAGCTTCTCCTCGACCAGTGCTGTCAGGAACTGGATGGCGAAGAAGGGATTGCCGCCAGTCTTTTCCAATACTAGTTGCACCAGCGGCATGGCCTGTGCAGGCGGGCAATGCAGCGACTCGGCTACGAGCCGCCCGACATCGCCCGGCGTCAGGGGGACAAGGACGATCTCATGCACGGCGCTGCCCGCCTGGCGGATCGCCTCCAAGCGGCGCATCAGCGGGTGGGTCGCCTCCACCTCGTTGTCGCGATAAGCGCCGACCAGCAACAGGTAACGCACGTCCGGGTGGGTCGCCAGATCTGCGAGCAGATCGAGCGTTGCCGCGTCCAGCCACTGCAGGTCGTCGAGGAACAGTACCAGCGGGTGCGCTTGCCTGGCGAACACGCCGAGGAAGCGCCGGAACACCAGTTGGAAGCGGCGTTGCCCCTCCTGCGGCGGCAGGTCTGGCACGGGCGGCTGTGGGCCGAGAATCAGCTCGAGTTGGGGGATCAGATTGACCATGAGCTGGCCGTTGGGACCCAGCGCCTCACGAATGGCGTCCCGCCATTGCCCGATTCGGGCGTCGCTCTCACCCAGGATCTGACACACCAGGCTGTCAAAAGCCTGGGCCAGGGTGACATAGGGAATATCGCGCTTGTATTGATCGAACTTGCCGGCGATGAAAAAGCCGCGCTTTTCGACGATCTGCTGTTGCAACGCATTGACCAGCGCGGATTTCCCGATCCCGGAATAGCCGGACACCGTGACCAGCACTGGTGTACCCGTCGTGGCTGCCGTCTCGAACGCGGCCAGCAGCGTCGCTTTTTCCTGCTCGCGTCCATAGAGCTTATGCGAGATCAGGAGGCGGTCTGGAATATCTCGCGTGCCGAGTGCGAATGGCTCGACCTGTTGGCATGCCTGCCATTGAATCCGGCAACGCTCCAGATCGGCCAAGAGACCGCCGGCACTCTGATACCGGTCCTCCGGCGCCTTGGCCAGCAGTTTCAGCACAAGATCCGACACCGGTTGCGGAATCTCCGGCATCAGGTCCGACACGGCGGGCGGCGTCCGGGCGATGTGGCAATGCACCCATTCCGGTGGATCGTCCGCCTGAAAAGGCAACTGCCCGGTCAACAGGCGATACAAAATGATCCCCAGCGAATAGAAATCCGTCCGGTAATCGGCTTGGCGGTTCATCCGGCCAGTCTGCTCGGGCGAGAGATAGGCCCAGTCGCCTGCGGCGGCCGGGCGCGCGGAAGCGCCTGTCGCGCGCTCGCGCGAGGTGGCCCGGCTCAGATCCGCCAGCCGCACCTGACCGCCATCGCGCGCGAGCAGAATGTTTGCGGGGCGCAGATCGTGATGGATAATGCCGGCCGCATGCAGGGCGGCCAAGGCGCGGGCCAACTGGCTGGCAATGTGCAGGGCGGCCGGCAGAGCCACGCGTCGCTGGCGTGCCAGAACGGTCTCCAGACACGCGCTGGCGAAGTGCTCCAGGACCAGGACCAGGCTCCCCCCTTCATCGTGCAGGGCAATCGGTCTGATGATCTCGGGAACATTCAGGAATTGCAGCAACGCATATTCGTGTCTGAGGCGCATGCCCTCAGCTGCACCGATGTTGTCGCGATCGGGGAGTTTCAGGAGGACGGCGGTGCCGTCATGTACATGACGGGCGCGATAGAACTCGCCACCAGCAGTCGCGCAAATCCGCTCGACGAGTTGATAACTACCAATATTATTCATTGGACTTCCATGCCTGGAAGGAGACGTGTCGCTGGTCGAAGCAATTTTCTTCGTGTCTTTCCAGACCCCGCACCATCACGTAGCTAAGGAGTTGCGCAGAAATAAGTTGGTGAACTTTGAGATCAGTTTCAGTCTTGACCGCTTTAAAAATTCACGAACTTATTTCTGCGCGACTCCTAAGTACCCACTTCGGATCGAAACCCCTACCACTGTCCAGATTTCTACAACATGCCTAGACTGGTCACTATATCACCATGGCCAATGCACAGTGCCCCCCACGAAATCTTCTTGACTCGATAGGGTCGGGAGAGAAGCATCTTCTTTGGACTTGGGAAAGAGAAAAATTGCATGCAGCGTGTTGATGTTGTTTAGCGGAAAATCCGTCACGGGCATCCATTCTGGCTCCACGTACCAAGGGCGCCATGCACGACTGGCGGAACAGGACCGCACCACCGATAATGGATAGGTCGTCGTGCCGGGCGCGCAACGCCAGAAAGACGTCGCGGTGAGCGAACCCGTTCCGCCGGGCATTGACACCGGCACGCCAGCGCATTACGACGATCCATTCTCCAGTGTGCGAACATCTTTCGCCAACGACATCACAATATGGGCCTGCGATGCCCGATCGGAACACCTCATGGAACCATCAAATCCTGCTGATCTCCCCCTGTGCGACTTGATCCTGAAGGTCGGGCAAGCATTTGCGGCGTGTGCCGGCGAACCGTTATCTTCCTGTGGTGGTGGCCGTACGCATGAGCCTGAGCTTTCCGGTACTGCTGTCCGCAGTCCCATTGTTCGCCAAGGATTTCAGTGTCGGGGCAGGAAAGGTCAAGCGCGTATGGTTCTCGGACGGCGGCATCTCCAGCAATATGCCCTTGCATTTCTTTGATGCGCCTCTGCCCGGCCATCCGACCTTTGCGATCAACCTGAAAGACGCGCATCCGGCGCATCCGATTCAACCCGACAAGCGCGCATGTGAGCAGGATGGGCGCGTCTACCTGCCGACCAACAACAGCGCGGGGCGCATGCGCTATTGGCCGGATCCATCCGACAATACGATGTTTGGGCTGTTCGGATTTTTAAAAAGCATCATCGAAACGATGCAGAATTGGCGTGACGAGATTCAGTTCCCTTATCCGGGCTACCGTGATCGTATCGTGCAGATCAGTCATCTGCCGCACCAGTCCCCGGATTTGACGTCATGACTTTTCGGGCCAAGCGGCAAGCTGATGGTCTATTCATTTTTTCGCCGCTTTCACCACTGGCGGTTTTTTTGCATTGCCCAACTTTTCCTTCTCGCCTTGATCCAGGCATAGCAAGGTATCGGCATAAGACATAAATCGGTTGAGATAATCGGGCGAGATTTCGCGCATCAGTGCCAGTGAGCGCAGCACCAGCATATGCGAATTGATTGGGCCGGCATTCTTTGGCGCTTGCTCAAGTGCTTGCGTCACTTGCTTATCAACGCTCAGTTTTGACCAGGTATTTCTGAAATTCCGAATGGTTTTCAGCTCGGGACGCGACCCGGCATTTCCCGCCAAACGCGCATCCCTATTTTCCGGAGAATGTTGCTCAAGTTGCCGCACCAGCGCACCCAAAGATGCGCGCTGCACGCTGGTCTCCAGTGCGCTGATGAATCGTCGCAATCCTTTGAAATCACCGGCGGCAAAGTACCGCTGCAGATCGTCGGCCGCATGCGGATATTGCGCTGCTGTTCGGGCGATGGCTTCCCTGGCATCGCATTGCGCTTGTTCAAAACGTTCTTTAAACGACGCCAGCGCTTGCGCCAGCTTAGCGTCGAGCATGCGTCTGACGCTTCCCTGATGCGCTATTGCGCGTTTGGCCAGCACTTCCATATAGTGCAAGCGCACGGGGTCGAACTGGTCCGCGCCTGCCGTGCGCAGGGAAGCGATCAGCGCGTTGAGTTCAAGTGATGAATCCAGCGGCGCATCCGCCATGTCGCTGTGATCCGCTTCATTCATGAGACGGCATTTTGGCATTCGGGGTTTTCGGCACGGGCGCCATTTCCACGCGCCGGTTTTGCGCGCGCGCGGCGTCATCGGTGTTGGGCCTGACCGGCTGCTCAGCACCAAAGGCTGCCGCAAATACCATGGAAGACGGCATCCCTTCGTCGATCAAGGTGCGGGTGACCGTTAAAGCCCGCTGGGCCGACAATTCCCAATTGTCAGCGAAGCGCTGGTTGTTGCCCCGCATGGATTTGTCATCGGTAAACCCGCTCACCATGAGCAGTTCATCACGCGCTGTCAGATAAGCCCGCAGCGGAGTGACCAGACTATTCAATAGTTGCCGGCCTTCAGGCTGCAACTGGTCCGAATTGAGCGCGAACAGCACTTGGCCGCTGATGCCAATGCGCCCGTTGTTGAGCGTGATGCGCCCCGTGGCCAGCGGAATCGCCAGGGCTTTTTCAAGGCTCATGCGGCGCTGCTCTTCGATCTGGCGCTTTTTTACTTCGTCTTGCAGGTGAGACGTCAACTCCATCTGGACACCCAGCACGCCGACCAGTATCAGCACAAAAGCGCCCAGCAAGCCTGACATCAGGTCGCCAAAAACGGCCCAGACCGGCGCGGTGTGCTCCATGCCGGCGTCGACGTCATCCACGCCGTTACTCATTACTTGACCTCTTCGGCAAACATGGCTTGCTTGGCCGGGAGTTGGCGCAGCTCTTCGAAGATTTCTTTTTGCGACATCATGGAGAGGTCAATGATTTCACGTGCCTGGGCCACGTAATAGGCGAGTTGTTCGTCGCTTCTCGACATGGATTTATCCATCGCGCCTTCAATGCGCTGCAGGTTGGCGATCAGCTTTTCATTGGCTTCGTTGAACGAGTGCACGGCAAAACCGAAGGCTTCGGAGAGGCTCGATACGTCGACGGCGCTGCTGGTGACGTGTGCGGCAATGTCGGAGAGTTTGGCGGCTTCGGTGGCAACGTTGTCTGAAAACGCGCTGCCGGCAGCGTTGAGCGCCACCGCGGAGGACGCCACCAGGGAATCGATCACGGCGCGCTGTTCAAGTGACGCATGATTGATCGCATTGAGCAGTGCATTGAGTGTTTCCATGATGCGACTGCGTTCAACAAGCAGTTCGTTGTCGCGCGCAACACTGCTGGAGATTTCCTGGCGTAATTGCCCTATCACTTCTGCCGCAGCGCGTGGCGCTTCCGAGGCCGTTTGGATGAGCCGCGTGATCGGTTCTTCCAGCGCGGTGCCCAGCGTTGTCAAATGACTTGTCAGCGCAGTTTGCAACGCATTGTGCAATTGCGCCAGTCGTTCAACCGCTGCCATGCCACGCAAGGCTTCTTCCTCTTTGAGCGCGCCGAGCTCGGACCGCAACAGGCTGGCCAGTTGATCCATGCGTTCGCGATGCTGTTCGATCCAGTGCGCTTCAGAGGCGATGCGGGAGCGCATCAATTCTTCAGCGCACGTGATCAAGCGCGTTGTTTCGACCAGCGTATTGCTGGCGCTGGTCTGCGCACGCTCGGTGATGTCTTGCACGGTCCGGGTCAGTGTGTCGCAGATTTCCCGCTGCTGCGAAAGCGTTTGCGCGCCCGTTTGTTGTAATTCGTGCGTAAGCGCTGCCGCCATTGTTTCCAACGACTGCGTCCACGCCTGCTGCCGCTGGCTGTCACGCGCTGCCTGATCGGCCTGCAGGCTGGCGTAGGTCTCGCCAACCGTGGCCACAAGGGCGCCGGAACGCTGCTCGAATGTTTGATTGAATGCCTCCAGTGCGCGGCCCACACCGGTGACGATGCTGGCGTGTGCCTGTTCGTGGCTGCTGAGTGCCGCCGTCCAGGTATCGGCCACGGTGGTGGCGGTAACGCTGAACCGCGCAGAAAGCCCGTCGAGTTGCGTCTGCACTGTATCGGCCATGCGTTCGTGCATCAACGTCGCTTCCCGTGCGATCCCGCTCATCGCGGCCTCGACCACGGGTTTGATGCTTTCGCCGGCAGCATGCGCGCTTTGACTCAAGCTCTCGCGCAGGGATTTATCTACTGAAGATGCCAGATCGATATATACAGCTTTGACATTGCTGTGAAAGCCCTCCTGATTGCTGAGCAGGCGCTGGCTTAATTGCTGCCCCAGCTGTTGGCTCATGCCCTCCATCTGCGCCATCATCGCCTGCAATTTATCGACCAGCAGAGGCAAGGCCTGAGACTGCAACTGCAACGCCTTGAAGGTTTCCTGACGCTGATGTGTGAGTGAAAAGCGGCGCAATACCGTCGCAATTTTGGTGTCCAGCAGTTGCGCCGCCAGCATTCTGTCGCGTCGGCAGAGTGCCGACATCAAGCCCAGCATCGCAGATGCGGCAACCCCGGCCACTGAAGTGCCAAACGCCAGCCCCAACCCCTTGACCGGCACCGCAAGTGCAGAGCGGATCGCCTGGAGATCGGTCGTTTTTTCCAATGCAAAGACGGCGCCATTGAGGGTGACGACCATCCCCAAAAACGTACCCAGCATCCCCAACATCACCAGCAGCCCAACCAGATACGGCGTGAGGGCGGGGCCGGGCAAGCCGACACGCTCGCCCTCGATGCGCATACGCACGGGATTTTGCAGTGAAGCATGCACGTTGCCTAGCCAGTCACCGAGGTCCGCGAGGTTGTCAGGAATCGCCGCCAGCGCCGTGGTCAATGTCTCGCTGGCCTGACGAAACTGACGTAGTTCGAACGCGCCAAACACATAAACCGCGCCGATGATGGTCGTCATCGCCAGCGCCAGAAGACTGGAGTCGATAAATCCGATGCCGACCCAAACGACCCCAAGTGCGCCCAAGAAGAAGGCGGCTGTAAATAAATGCTTATTTAATTTTTTAATCATTGCGTATCTTGTTTGAATGCTTCAATGAGCCCCACCGTCGGTTGCAAGCGCAGCTCCAGTTCAGCCAGCAGCAGCGTTTGCATGTCATTGCAAAAGCGCGCCAGCCAGGCTCCCGCTTGCGTCCAACCGGCAGGGTTGTCTGCCTGCCGAGTATCAACAAGCATCTGCTGATGTGCTTTGAACAATTGCTCAAAACGTTTTTTAAGAAGCACCGGCACCTTCGAGAGCAATTTACTCTCGCGATCGCGCAGTATCCTCTCGAGCGCCGCGTCCAGGTCGGCAAGTTTCTTGAGCCTTGGCGACGCCTTCGCAAGCGCTTCCCGGACATTGATCCGCAGGGGCTGAATGCCCAATTCCATGTCGCGTTGATGCGCATCATAGAACCGACGATACGGCGCGTAAGCCGCCGCAAGGTCCATCGGTAGCTCGAGTGTTGGTGTGGGCAAGCTTATGTGTGTCTTGCCCGAGTTGGGCGAGCAACTCTTCATGATCGAATTCATCAAGCCAGCCTGTATCCGGTCGAATTCGATACCGACGGCAACAGGCACGGCGCATTGCAAGTCGAGCTGTATTTTGGGCTGCATTTTTGGCAAGCTTGCAATGCTGTCGTTGTGCACGGCAGACAGGGTGATTGCGTCGGTAAAGTGAATCCACAGACCCAGTTTTTCTGCAAACGCATTCCCGGGCTCGACAGCCTCCACAATGGCCATGTCAGCGAGACAACGAATGAGTTTTGAACTGTGGAAATTTGTGCGCGGCAACACTCGCGTCATAGGCAGGTGCAATCAAAATCGAAAAAGGCAGGACGACTAGCGGTTCACGCCGCTATCCGCATGAACACTCGTTTTGGACATGCTCTAGCGAATCTGAGCCACTTTCGGCGACCATTTATTTCATGGCATACATCCAGCCGCGATTATATCGCGGAGGAGTAGGAAACCCAAACGAGTGGGAAGTGCAAGCTCCGCCAGCAGTGACTTGGCGATCTGCTCTTGCGCATCCAACGATGCCTCCTGTCGCATCATACTCACCTGCAAGTCCAGCGCTCACTAGACTACGCTCTGAATTCGACCCTTTTTCTCGGCATAGGCCTCTGCCTTTGAGTCGTTTACTTCATGACGCACTGCAAACGCTCGTGCAATTTCGAGCGCTTCTTGGAAGGTCTTTACCTGTGTATATTCGTCCATCACATTTTCTGCTTCTCGGTAAGTTCTGCCTCGCTCTCAACCGCGTTTCCTATGCAGCGTTTCGATACTGCTCGTTGATTACGCTCAGACGAATGTTTTGAAGACCTCCGATTTGTTTCTTGAACCTGTGCAGCTTGCAGTTGAAATCGATCCAACCCGTAAGCATTCCTTCGGCGTAAGGCGAACTCACTCGAAGGGTGCGAGCGATCACATCCGCATGACCACCGGGAATCGCCCCTGATAGCTGCAAGGTGGCGATCTGCCCAGGCGAGATGCGCAGCGAGTTCAAAACCTGCGTCCTGATGCTGGTACCGGCGAACCAAAAATCGAACTCCGCGCGATCCAATTCGACCTCGAATGGTGAGAGGTTGATGATGTTGAGCCAAAGTGAATAGCTCGTTACCTCGCCGAGGTTGATCGCAGCAGATTCGCCCCGAGGTTGCAGATCGACGTATTGAAGCTTGGCGAGGCGGTTTTGCGGAAAAAAATGCTTGAGCAACAAGCCGGGTAGCCACCGTACTGCCGTCCAAAGGCTTTGGATTGGAATGCCGTGAATATCCATAGGTATTTGTTCTTTTTCCGATCTTAATTTGCAGGATAATCCTCGCAAGTTGCTACATTGACGAATCGTCTTCACTCAGGATCTTCGGGGGCATCGACGATTTCCGGGCCGATCTGAACCCAAGATCCACGCTGACGGCTAACGGACCTTTTGATTATCATCGTCTCCAGATCGCCTTTGACTTTTTGTCCTGGGTTGAAAAATTCAGGAGCCTTCTCCCAGCGTTTCACTTCATCTATTAGCTTCTTATGCGCCGCCGGGTCCATTTTCGCCGGGTCGACGCTCACGGGAGGCTTGAG
>CAMLDH010000052.1 GCA_946478765.1 uncultured Oxalobacteraceae bacterium
CAGCCGGCGATTGGCCTGCTTGGTCAGGCCTTGCACATCATTTACCAGCAGGTAGGCATATGCCTGATGATGCGAGCGGCCGACACGTCCGCGCAATTGATGCAATTGCGCGAGGCCGAATTTGTCGGCGCGGTGCATGATGATCGTGTTCGCGGTCGGCACGTCGATACCGGTTTCGATGATGGTGGTGCACAGCAGAATGTTGAAACGCTGCGCAACGAAATCGCGCATCACTTTTTCCAGGTCACGCTCGTGCATCTGGCCGTGCGCGACGGCGATACGCGCTTCCGGCAGCAGCGCTTCCAGCATCGCCTTGCGGTTCTGGATGGTTTCGACTTCATTGTGCAGGAAATACACCTGACCGCCGCGCTTCAGTTCGCGCAGGCAGGCTTCGCGGATCACGGATTCACCTTCGTTGCGCACAAAGGTCTTGATCGCCAAACGCTTTTGCGGCGCGGTGGCGATGATCGAAAAATCGCGCAAGCCTTCCAGCGCCATGCCGAGGGTGCGCGGGATCGGCGTTGCTGTCAGCGTCAGCACATCGACTTCGGCGCGCAATGCTTTCAATGCTTCCTTTTGCCGTACGCCGAAACGGTGTTCTTCATCGATGATCACGAGGCCCAGACGGGAAAATTGGATATCGTTCGACAGCAGCTTGTGCGTGCCGATCACGATGTCGAGCGTGCCGTCGGCCATGCCCTTGATCGCTTGCGTGATTTCCTTGGCAGAGCGAAAGCGCGACAGCTCCGCGATCTTCACCGGCCAGTCGGCGAAGCGGTCGGCAAACGTCGTTGCATGTTGTTCGGCCAACAGCGTGGTCGGCGCAAGTATGGCGACCTGCTTGCCGCCCAACACGGCGACAAACGCGGCGCGCAATGCGACTTCCGTTTTGCCAAAACCAACATCGCCGCAAATCAGCCGATCCATCGGTTTGCCGCCTGTCATGTCTTTGATGACCGCATTGATCGCTGCAGCTTGATCGGGCGTTTCTTCGAAACCGAAACTGTCGGCGAATGCTTCATAGTCGTGCGCCGAATATTCGAACGAATGGCCCTGGCGAATCGCGCGGCGCGCGTACAGATTGAGCAGTTCGGCTGCGGTATCGCGGATCTGCTGTGCGGCACGGCGCTTGGCCTTTTCCCACTGGCCGGACCCGAGCGCATGCAGCGGCGCGTCTTCCGGCGAGGCGCCCGAGTAGCGCGAGATCACATGCAGTTGCGATACCGGTACATACAGCTTGGTGTCCTTCGCATATTCGAGATGCAGGAATTCGGTTTCGCCTTCGCCCAGATCCATGCTGATCAGGCCCATGTAGCGGCCGATGCCGTGACTGACATGCACGACCGGATCGCCGATCTTGAGTTCGGACAGGTCGCGCACCATCGACTCGACTTGCGTGACACCTTCCTGCTTTTTCTTGCCGACGCGGCGTCCCGAACCCGCGTACAACTCAGTTTCGGTGATGAAAACGAGATTGCCTGACGCGGCGTTGAGTTCGAAGCCGGCATGCAGGGGCGCCACGCCCAGCATCAGTTTGGCCGATGCGGTTTCGAAATCCGCGTAACCGCCGCAGGGCGCCAGCGTCAGGTCGTATTCATTGAAGTATTGCTGCAGCGTTTCGCGGCGGCCGTTGGATTCGGCGCAGATCATCACGCGCTTATCGGTTTGCAATACATAGGCCCGCAGATTGACCAGCGGATCATCGACGCGCCGGTTGACCGCGATGTTGGGTAGCGGCGCCGATAATTCCGATGCGGCGTCTTCATGCTTTATGATCCAGCGGCCGAAAGGTTTCGCCAGCGTGAAGAAATCTTCGTCTTTCAAAAACAGGGTTTCCGGCGCCAGCAATGGCCGCTCGCGGTCCGCCTTCAAGAACTTGTAGCGCGACTGCGTATCGCTCCAGAAGCGCGTGATGGCACCTTCGATATCGCCGATCAAGGCGAACGTGGTGTCGTGCGGCAGGTACTGGAAAAGCGTGGCGGTTTCTTCAAAAAACAGCGGCAGATAATATTCGATACCGGCGGATGCGATGCCGTGGCCGATATCCTTGTAGATCGCGGATTTCGACGGGTCGCCTTCAAATACTTCGCGCCAGCGGCTGCGGAATGCGGTGCGCGCCGCTTCATCCATCGGGAATTCGCGACCCGGCAACATGCGCACTTCCTTGACCGGATAAAGTGAACGCTGGGTGTCGGCGTCAAAGGTGCGGATGGTTTCGATCGTATCGCCGAACAGGTCGATACGGTAAGGCAGCACCGATCCCATCGGGAACAGGTCGATCAGACCGCCGCGCACCGAATATTCGCCGGGCGACATCACCTGCGCAACATGGGTGTAGCCGGCCAACGTCAGTTGCGACTTCAGGCGTGCTTCATCGAGCGTCTCGCCCTGCTTGAAAAAGAAAGTGTAGGCGGCCAGAAAAGACGGCGGCGCCATGCGTACCAGCGCGGTGGTTGCCGGCACGATCAGGACATCGCATTGGCCGTTCTGCACTTCATACAGCGTTGCCAGACGCTCGGACACCAGGTCCTGGTGCGGCGAAAACGCGTCATACGGCAAGGTTTCCCAATCCGGCAGCAAATGGCAGCGCAGCGCGGCTTGCTCTTTGTTGCCGAACCACGGAATTTCAGCCAGCAGGCGTTGTGCATCGGTGGCATTGGCAACGACGATCGCCATCATGCGTTGCTGTGACTTCAGCTCAGCCGCGGCTTGCGCCAGCACATAAGCATCTGCCGAACCATGTACGGCAGGCAAGGCGAAACGGTTGCCGGGTTTGGGGAGGGATTTTTTGGGATCGAATGACATCAAGTAACGACATTAACGACATTTAGAAATGTCATGTTGTTTAAAGCGCACCATTTTTGGCGCAATTTAACAGTGAAAATTATGATGGGATTATAAACGATGCCCTTGCCTGAGACTGCGCCAGAAACTGCATCATTGCAAGCAGTGTGCGGTATCATCATGCCGGTAAACAAAACACGACGCCATTTTTACGCCGCATGACGCCACCACGCTTTTTCGCCCTGATACCTGCCGCCGGCATTGGTGCGCGCATCGGTGCCGAGTATCCCAAACAATATCTGCCGATTGCCGGCAAACCGATGCTGCTGCACGTGCTCGATACGTTTGCTTCGTGCGAAACGATCGCGCACACTTTTGTGGTTGTCAGCGCGGGTGATGGCTATATTCGCGACGCGCTATCGAATGCAAGGCATCTCGCCGATCGGGTCACCATTCTGTACAACGGCGGCGTAACCAGGCAGGAATCGGTGCTCAACGGCATGCGTGCGGTCCGACATCGGATCAGTGATGAGGACTGGATGCTGGTGCATGATGCAGCACGCCCCGGCCTGACGATCGACATGATCGAGAAGCTGGTGAATGCCTTGCGCGACGATGAAGTCGGCGGGCTGCTGGCGACACCGATTGTCGATACGTTGAAGCGCGCAGATGCCGACAACCGCGTCCAGTCGACCATGCCGCGTTCCGGCTCATGGGCGGCGCAGACGCCGCAGATGTTCCGGTACGCGATGCTGCGCCATGCGCTGGAACAGGCCGGCGATGTCACCGATGAATCGAGCGCAATCGAGGCCTTGGGCCTGGAACCCAAATTGGTCGAAGGCAGCCCGCGCAACTTCAAGGTCACGCTGCCGCACGATGTCGCGCTCGCAGAACTTTATTTGAAAGGATAGGCATGCATGTTCCGGCATTTCGTATTGGCCAGGGTTACGACTGTCATGCGCTGGTATCCGGCCGCAAACTGATTATTGGCGGGGTGACGATACCGCATGCGACCGGCTTGTTCGGCCACTCGGATGCCGATGTGTTGTTGCACGCGATTACCGATGCGATTATCGGTGCGGCGGGATTGGGCGATATCGGCCGCCATTTTCCGGATACCGATGCGCAGTTTTCTGGTGCGGATTCGCGCATGCTGTTGCGCGAAGCGGTAAAGCGCGTGGCGGCGGCAGGCTATGCGATCGGCAATATCGACGCGACCATCATCGCGCAGGCGCCGAAAATGGCGCCGCATATTGCGCAGATGATTGCCAACATTGCCGCTGATCTGGAGGTCGCGGCGGGGCAGGTGAATATCAAGGCGAAGACCAATGAGAAGCTGGGTTTCCTTGGCCGCGAAGAGGGCATTGCGGCGGAGGCAGTGGCGCTCATATACCGTGCATAATGCGGGGAGCGCCGCATGGGTTGAACATCCTGCGCATCAAGGTTTCATTCAACGCTCGGATTCGGCGCGATGCCTTCGAACTCCTGTGCCGTGCGTCCAGTCGGGTCCGCTCTAACTTCATCCAGCACACCATTGCTCTTGGCGCCGCCGTACAGCACTAGCAAACGTGCATCGGCGGGAACCGCTTATCCGATTTGATTTGATTCGATAGTGATAATCTCTTTTTGAAACGCTTCCAATTGCATTTATCAATGTTCAGAATTGAAATTGCCAATTTGAGATTTTCGACCGGACCGTCCAGAATGCGCAAGGGATCTGAGCATAAGGAACGTGCACGGAATAACTTCCCGATTTGTCTCGCGGCAGACGGGCGCATTGCCGCGTTGCCCCTCGTTTGTGTAGCCCGCTACACGGCACTCGGGGCGCCTTGCACTGCATCCCGTCTGCCGCGTCCAAATCGGGAAGTTATTCCGTGCACGTTCCTAAGCTCCAGGTTTTCTGTTGCGCGCGTTCTTTGAATGATAAAAGAATGTGGCGGACATCAACACGTTTCATCGCTTTACGATCAACAAGGAGAAACATATGGCAAACCTCAAAGGCTCGAAAACCGAAGCCAATCTGAAGGCTGCATTCGCAGGCGAATCACAAGCGAACCGCCGTTACCTGTACTTCGCAAACAAGGCTGACATCGAGGGACAAAACGATGTGGCAGCATTGTTCCGCTCGACTGCTGAAGGCGAAACCGGCCACGCGCACGGTCACCTGGAATACCTGGAAACCGTGGGCGATCCTGCCACCGGCCTGCCGATCGGCTCTTCCCGCCAAAACCTGCAAGCGGCCGTTGCCGGCGAAACGCACGAGTACACCGACATGTATCCGGGCATGGCCAAAGCGGCGCGCGAAGAAGGCTTCGACGAAATCGCCGACTGGTTTGAAACGCTGGCCAAGGCCGAGCGTTCGCACGCCAATCGCTATCAAAAAGCGCTGGACGCGCTGGTGGACTGACATAGTTCATCCCCTCTCTTCACGGAGAGGGTTGAGGTGAGGATGCCTGTCCGGTTTGCCGTCATCTTCACCTCAACATCGTATTACAGTCACTCGATGATGCCCGCCTGCATCGCCTCATGTCGCCTCCCTTGCCCAAGGGTTTAGCCAGAAAGCACAACAACAATGTCCAACCGCGAAGGTAATCTCGAAGCGCCCACCCGGCATCCGCTCGACTGGATCAGCGACGATTTTTACAATGAAGATTCGCTCAATAAGGAATTGGAGCGCGTGTTCGATATTTGCCACGGCTGCCGTCGTTGCGTGTCCTTGTGCGGCGCATTTCCGACCTTGTTCGATCTGGTCGATGCATCGTCCACAATGGAAGTTGATGGTGTCGACAAGAAGGATTACTGGAAGGTGGTCGATCAGTGCTACCTGTGCGACGTCTGCTACATGACCAAGTGCCCGTACACACCGCCGCATCCATGGAACCTCGATTTCCCGCACCTGATGCTGCGTGCCAAAGCGGTCAAGTTCAAAAAAGGCGAAGTCCATTTTCGCGACAAGTTTTTATCGAATACGGATGCGCTCGGCACCTTTGCCGGTATCCCGATCGTTACGCAGGCCGTGAATGCGGTGAACAAGACAAAACCTGTGCGCAGCATGATGGAGAAAGCGATCGGCGTCGACAAGGACGCATGGTTGCCGGAATTCGCTGCCAGAAAATTCCGCTCCGGCGCAGCGGCGTCGAAGGCCTATCCGGTCAAGGACGGTCAACTCACGCAGGGCAAGGTTGCCGTGTATTCGACCTGCTATGTGAATTACAACGAACCGGGCATCGGCCACGATCTGCTCGCGATTCTCGATCACAATGAAATTCCGTATGTGCTGCTCGAAAAAGAGGCATGCTGCGGCATGCCCAAGCTGGAGCAGGGCGATCTGGCCGGGGTTGCGGAAAAGAAGAAGATCAATATCCCGCACCTTGCCAAACTCGCCCAAGAAGGTTATGCGATCCTCACGCCCATTCCTTCCTGCACCTTGATGTACAAGCAGGAATTGCCATTGATGTTTCCGGACGATGCGGACACGCAGTTGGTGAAGGAGGCGATGTGGGACCCGTTTGAATACTTCATCTCGCGCAATCGCGATGGCTTGCTGAAAACGGATTTCAAGCAATCGCTCGGCAATGTGTCGTACCACATCCCATGTCATTCACGGGTGCAGAACGTCGGCAAGAAAACTGCCGAAACCCTGCAACTCGTGCCGGATACCAAGCTCAATATTGTCGAGCGCTGCTCGGGTCATGCCGGCACGTTCGGCGTGAAAAAGGAATTCCATGGCGTCGCGATGAAAATCGGAAAGCCGGTATTCAAAGCGATGGCCAACAATGAGCCCGACTATATTTCATCGGATTGCCAGTTGGCCGGTCATCATATCGAGCAGGGGATGACCGAGGCGGGATTGAATAAAGCCGAGATGGCGCATCCGTTGGCGCTCCTGCGTAAAGCGTACGGGATTTGAAAGGGCACCACCATGTCGAATGAAGGCTATCACGAGCCGATTGAAAAACTCTCGGCGCAAACGATGGATATGCATCGCGCGATCACGTCGCTGATGGAAGAGCTGGAAGCGGTCGATTGGTATAACCAGCGCGTTGATGCCTGCACCGATCCCGAACTGAAGGCGATCCTGGCACACAATCGCGATGAAGAAAAGGAGCACGCGGCAATGGTGCTGGAATGGATACGCCGCCGCGACCCGAAAATGGATCGTGAATTGCGCAATGCATTGTTCACGACCGGCCCGATAACTGATCACAAGGAATAAACGACCCATGGCAATTACCCGCGAAAACCTGCTGACACTCGAAGCCTATGCCAAGGCGCGCCCGGCGTTGCGCGCAGAAGTGATCGAGCACAAGAAAATCCGTAATGTGCAATTGGGCAATCACGTTTCACTATTGTTTGAAGACGAATTGACGCTGCGCTATCAAGTGCAAGAAATGCTGCGTATCGAAAAAATTTTTGAGGATGAGGGCATTCAGTCAGAGCTCGACGCTTACAATCCGCTGGTGCCGGACGGCAGCAATTTCAAGGCGACGATGCTGATCGAATACACCAATGAAGTCGAGCGCAAGGCGGCGTTGGCGAAATTGATCGGTATCGAAGACCGCTTGTTTGTGCAAGTAGAAGGACAGGCGCGTGTATATGCGATTGCAGACGAAGATCTGGAACGAGAAAACGCAGAGAAAACGTCTGCCGTGCACTTCGTTCGTTTCGAATTGACGCAATCGATGAAGGACGCATTGAAAAGCGGCGCGCAAATGATGATCGGCTGCGACCATCCAAACTATCCGGCGCATCTGGAAGAGCTGCCGCAAGAAACGCTGGCTTCGTTGTTGAATGATTTGAGCGAGTAAACAGTCATTCCCGCTGTGCGGTAATGCGGCGATGCACATTGTAGCGTTCTGAAAATAACAAAGCCGTTCATGGTTCTCGATCTCGCCATGAACGGCTTTTGCATTTCTGATTTACAGAATTCTAAATGCTAGCCAGAAGGGGGGCGGTGTTGCTTATTTCTGCGCGTCAACCACGCGAACCTTGATCGTGCGGCTCATCTCGGGACCATAGGATTGATGGGTGCCGTTGGCAAATTGTAAGGTCAACGTGTAATCGCCCGGAGGGAGCTTCAGCTCGGTTTCGGTTTGCCCCTTGCCGAAATGCAGATGGGTCTCGTTGAACGGAACCGGTTCACCTGTTGTCAGTGCATTGCCATTGACGATCAGGTGATGATGCCCGGTACCCAGCGTCATATCGCCTGCCGGAGCGATCTTCAGACCGTCCAGGCCAAAGCGGACTTTAAACGGACTCGACACTTCTTTGCCGTCAGCCGGTTCCACGAAAAACACTTGTTCTGCAGCAAATGCCTGGCTGGCCAAGGATAAGGCGAGAGTGGAAAGTAAGGCAGCGATTCTCATATGCATTCCCCTGTAGACGTCAAAGATAAATGAAATAAATGAATCATCATGTGCCCATTGATGAGCGTTTTTGTTCGTTGCATTCTCACATATCTTTTATATTTATTGGCTAAAATATTCTCGATATGTTTTAGAAAATTACAGCATGAAAAAAGCCCCCACAGTTTTCTGCAGGGGCCGGGCGCGCATCGACGACTTGCGATTCGCTGCTTATGCTTCTTATGGCGCCAGCACGAAACCCTTCGTCACATTCGCGCTGCTGATATCCGCATTAAAAGTGTGCGTTGCATAATTTGATGCCACTTTGAATTGCACTCGGCGTATCAATCGCGCCCTCGGTGGTCGTGCTCTCGGCGACAACGGCGTTGCCAAATGGCGCTGTCGAACCGTTGGCTGTTAACACCAAGCGCATTTGCGTGGCATCAATCCTTGATAGGGATCGAAATTCGAATGAGCAATCCGCCACCCGACCGATTTTCGAGCTTCAATGTGCCGCGGTGTTTTTTGATTACGCGGTCCACGATGGCCAGCCCCAAGCCTGCACCGTTCGCTTGTCCGCGTGCACAGTCCAATCGGGTGAAGGGCCTTAGCAGGCGCTCCATGTCGGCTTCCGGGATGCCGCAGCCATGGTCGGCAATTTCAATAATGGCTTGATGAGACTCGCGTCGACACTGGATGTCGACATTGACGATGCCGGTATCGCCGCTCTTGCCATAACGACGCGCATTTTCAATCAGATTGGCGACGACACGCCTGAGTTCGGTCGCGTTACCGACTACTTCGATGCGATCTGCAATGTCTGTCTTGACGCGTACGTCTGGCAGGCGCGCTGTTTCGCGGCCGGCATCGGTCAACAGGGCTGTCAAATCCACCGGTGCAAAATTGGAGGCCTCGGTCGGTTTGGCATAGTCGAGGAATTGCCCAATGATGGCGTCCATTTGTCCCAGGTCGGAATGCATGCCTTGTCGTGCGTCTGCGGACAGATTCGCCATTTCGACTTCCAGCAGCATGCGCGCGATCGGCGTGCGCAGATCGTGCGAGATGCCGGCCAGGATGACTGCACGGTCGGATTCGATGCGATTGAGGTCATCCATCATTTGATTGAAGCTGCGATTGGCTTCCTTGATCTCGGTTGGCCCGCGTTCCGGCAGCGGGGCGGGCCGCTGTCCTTTTGCGATGGCGCGTGCAGCGGCGGTCAGGCGTGCGAGCGGCTGGTTGATGAGACGGGAAATGAAGACCGCGCCCAGCAGCGACAACAAGAGCGTGACTGTTCCCCAGCCTATCCATTGAATGCCGGAGGTACGTTCGATGCGTTCGCGGTCCAGCATCAGCCAGTATTCATCGCCGTCGATATTGAAGCTGACCCAGAACCCGGCCACGTCATTGACCATGCCGGCGAATTTTGTATCCTTGCCCAGCTTTTCCTTGACGTTTGCTTCAATTACCGGCATGAGCGAATTGTCTTTCGGCTCTTCGACGCGATCGGTGCCTTCCAGCGGATAGACGCGAATGCCTTCATTGCTGGCCAGATCGAACAGTAATTCGCGACGTGAATCCGGCGCGGAGTGGGTAAGCGCAGCCCGGGTGATGGTGACGACGGAAACGACTTGCGCCGCAATCTGGTTGGCGCGCGGCGTGCGTTCAACGATACGAAAGCTGGCGACCCATGCCGCCATGCTGGCTGCGATGAGAAAGGCGAGCAGGAAAAAGGTCCTCCAGAGGAGGCCGCTTTTCAGCCACGCAAGCCGATTGGGGTCAGTAGGCATCCGTTGCGGGCAGGGCCCGTTTATTGAGAGAAAAATGGATCAACGCGGCTGACCTTCGGGGATGAATACGTAACCCAGGCCCCAGACGGTCTGAATGTAAAGCGGATTGGAGGGATCGGGTTCGATCAGCTTGCGCAAGCGCGAGATCTGGACGTCCAGGCTGCGATCGAATACTTCATATTCACGGCCGCGCGCCAGTTCCATCAATTTCTCGCGCGACAGCGGCTGGCGCGCATGGCGCGCAAATACTTTCAGCACTGAAAATTCGCCGGTGGTGAGCGAAATTGTTTCGCCGTTCTTCTTCAGTGTACGGGTGCCGAGGTCGAGCACAAAACCGCCGAACTCGAATGTCTGTGGTGTTTCGGATGGCGCACCGGGGAGCTCTTCCGGTCCCACGCGACGCAACACGGCGCTGATACGCGCTACCAGCTCCCGCGGGTTGAACGGTTTGGGCAGGTAATCGTCCGCGCCCATTTCAAGGCCGACGATGCGGTCGACATCCTCGCCTTTGGCGGTCAACATGATAATCGGGGTCTGGTCGCCGGCTCCGCGCAGGCGTCGGCAAATCGACAACCCGTCTTCACCTGGCAGCATCAGGTCCAACACCAGCAAATCATAGCGTTCGCGCAGCCAGAGCTTGTTCATGGCCTGTGCATTCTCGGCAGTGACGACATTGAAGCCTTGTTCCGCCAAGTAGCGGCGCAGCAGGTCGCGCAGGCGAATATCGTCATCCACCACCAGGATTTTGGCTTGGTGAGCGTCAGTGGAAGGGGGCGCGGAATTTGCTATATTTGGTGTATTCATGGCTCTATGGTAACGTCAGAAAGCGCGTGCGAGAATGTCTATGATAAAGGCATTACAAAGTGTTACAACCTTTACTTAAATCCGGTTATCCCGCTTTTCAAAGCGGCCTACACTGATATCAAGCGGTAAAGCTTAGCCGTTACCGAGGGTTGCGGAAGAAATGTTATGAAGATTGCGTTCAAAATATCAAGTATCTCTCTCCTGTTGATGGCCGGCATGGTGAGTGCGTACGCCAATCCGGGTCAACCTCAGAATTGGCGCGACGATGTGCGCGCAGTCCAGCTGCAGCAGACGTTCGAACAGCGGGGGCAGGGAAATGGCGAGCAAGCGCAGAAGGACGAACGCCGTCCGGCAAAGGAGTCCAGCGGCTTCGGTGCAGGCGGGCAGGGAAACACGGCTCCGGAAGAGTCCCGCAAGCCCGGGCGAATGACGCCGGAAGAGCGCCGCGCGTTGCGGCGCCAAATCAATGAAGCAGGTCGCGATATCTACGCGCCGACGCGCTGATCTCGATCGAGAAAATATTGACTTAGTGTTGTCGCTGTTGTCGCGTGCTTGAATGACGCATGCCAATGTCAATCAATCACTTTCCCTCGCAATGCCTTTACTTGTCCTCGCGTGTTTTTACCATCGAGGCGTTTTCTCTGCGAACTGCGCGTCGGTCTGGTCGGCCTGCGGATTTTGGGTAAAGTCATTACGCTCCGAATCAATTCCTGCAACCGTCTTAATGCCTCTTCCTTGCTTTTGTCCTGGCTGCGGCCTTGTTGCGCCTTGATGATAATGACGCCTTCCTTGGTGATGCGCTGATCGTTGAGGGCTAACAATCTCTCTTTAATGATTTCGGGCAAGGATGAAGTCGGAATGTCGAAACGCAGATGGATCGCGGTTGCCACTTTATTGACATTCTGGCCGCCGGGACCCTGTGCCCGGATTGCACTGATCTCAATTTCCCGATCAGCAAGGACAATAGCGCCAGAGATGATGAGCATCGGTTTTATCGGGCGCGGCGGGAGTTGAAATAAAGCAGGCAAATGACGATAAACAACGCGCCTGCGGTTGAGAGCCACATAAAAGCTTGCGCCCCAGTACCCCAAGTGGACCAGCCGCCCGATATCCCGAAGAAAGCAAGAATCACAAAAGCGAAACCGTTGCTGGCGATACCGGTGATGATCGTCGGTAGCGGCGAGCCGCCGGACGCGAGTGTCCTGATGCCAAGGTAGTATCCAATCAATAGCGTCAGATACGCTGCACCCAGAAGACGGGCGAACAGAAGCGGTTCGGGCGATGGGAAACCCAACCGGACGAACATGGACGAGGGCAGCGCCAGCAGCGGCAGGCACCAGAAAATCAACGTGCCGGCAATCTTTACTTTCAACAGATTTTTCAATCCTTGCATATGCTTGTCTTTCTTGCGAAAAGCGCGTGGTTACGGATTTCCGGTTTCGTCGCCACTGGGTTGATCGCTCGATTTTTTGAGCAGGCGGGTGCAAAATTTTTGTACTTCCTGTTGCCCCCATGGGCGATCAAGGGTAAATGAGCGCAGGGAGCGGCCAAAGCATACCCTGCTGATCAGGCGGAACACATATTCCATTTCACCGAAGAAGAAAAATTCGTGAAAATGACTGGAGACCGCCATCGTTGCAATCAACGTGCCTCCTTTTTTCTCGATGCGCTGCCGGAGCGGGGAGAACAGCATTTCAAGTTCAAACACTTCCAGCGGCGGTCCGCAGAACGTCGCGAATGCGCCTACCTGTTTTCCGCCGAGTCCCTTCACCTGCTGCAGATAACGCGCAATCGGATACGCGATATACAGCCACTTGGGCCCACCCAGACAGATGCAATCAAAACCCGAGACATCGGGAAACGCGAGCGGCTTGATCGCCTGTTCCGCTTGCGGATAGCGCTGCAGCCACCAGCGGCGAAAACGCGTTATCCAAAGATACAGAGGCAGTATCAGCAGCGTGGACAATAGAGGCAACGCAAGGCGCCATTTGCTGCGCTCGGCTTCAATCACTATTTTTTCCAGCGTGACACTATGGCCGCGCGATCGCAGTTCTGCTGCAAGCGCAAGAGCAAGTCGTTCGGTATGACCCGAACGGGAGTAATAGGGAAGTAGAATTTTCAGTGTGGCAAATTTCGGAAATGGGCGGCGCATTTTTATTTATACAGGCGGGAGCGCCAAAGCTATTCGCATAACTCAGGATACGGCACGGAATGTTGAAAGTCTTGTTGGAAGTCTAAAAATAGTAGCCGATTTCATCCGGCTTGTAACGGCATCTGCAATGCAATCTGACGTGCTACAGGCGCGGGATATCGATCGGCCTATCGCAGAAGGATGGTCTTGGAACCCATTTCAATATAATGTTTGTGCTGCAGCAACCCATACATTGGAGCAATCAATGGCACCGGAAATCGAAGCGTTTTTCGACAGCACGACTTGTACTGTCACCTATGTGGTCTACGATGAAGAGTGCGGCCATGCCATCGTCATCGATCCGGTTCTCGATTACGACCCGAAATCCGGCCGCACCGCGACCGTGGGTGCCGATCGCGTGATCGCATTCATTCGTTCCAAGTCCCTGACGCTGGACTGGATTCTGGAAACGCATGCGCATGCCGATCATCTTTCATCGGCCCGTTATATCAAGCGGCACACTGATGGGAAGATCGCCATCGGCGAGAACATCCGCACGGTGCAACGCGTGTTCAAAAAGATCTTCAATCTGGCATCGGAATTTGTGCCGGACGGATCGCAGTTCGATCATCTGTTTGCCGAGAATGAAGTCCTCCGTTTCGGTAAGCTCGAAGTCAAAGCCTTGTTCGTCCCTGGACACACGCCGGCCGATATGGCTTACCAGATCGGCGATGCCGTGTTCGTTGGCGATACGATGCTCATGCCGGATGTCGGTAGCGCACGCTGCGATTTTCCGGGCGGAGAGGCGCACGTTTTATACCAATCGGTGAGAAAGTTACTGGCGCTGCCCGTAACGACACGTCTGTTCATGTGCCATGACTATCCGCCTGCAGGACGCGGGCCACAGTGGGAAACGACGGTGCGGCAGCAGCGCGACAGCAATATTCATGTTCGCGACAGCGTTGCCGAAGAGGATTTTGTTCGCATGCGCACTGCGCGCGACAAGACGCTGGGGATGCCGGTATTGATGCTGCCGTCGATACAGGTCAACATCCGCGCGGGCGAATTGCCGCCGGCCGAGAGCAACGGGATCAGTTATCTGAAAATACCGCTCAATGCGCTTTGAATTAGCATAAAAATGCTCGTTATACAACTGTTATAAATGACGGGTTTGGCTCGGGATGCATTGATTTTGTTAAATAGGAATAATTTGAAACATGCTTGAGACCGCCGGACTAAGGAGGCATTTGTAAAATCATAGCGGTTAAAGTGTGTCCTAAGGACAGCTTGTCAATTCACATTCCCTCGAATATTCCTCCTGTGCCTGTTGACCAAAAGCGACATGTTTTCTTTTTGCTAAATTAATTATTGCGCTAAAGGACGCTTGTAAATACTATCTCTCGCCTTTAAGAAATGTTGTTTCCGAAAAATAATTTCAGAGGCCGGGTAGATTCATGTCGATGGTGTTGGAGAGAGCGCTGTGCGCAGTCGTGACGATAGGCGTTTGTACTGGCAATACCATTGCGCAGCCGATTTCCGATGCCGAACTGACGCGCCGCCAAATGCAGCAGCAAGAGCAGGCGCAAAGCCGGGCCGCGAGTTCACCCGACGTCTTTACCGGGACCCAGGCCGAAGGGCGCTCTGTGCTGGCACTGACTGCGGAAACCCCATGTTTTCCGGTCAAGGCACTCGAGTGGCGTGGAAACGAGCCGTTTGACTGGCTCGCAGCCGAGGAGGCGGCCGTATCCGGGCAATGCATTGGCGCAAAAGGCTTGCGCGTCTTTCAGGATTACCTGACATGGCAACTGATCGATAAAGGCTACATCACCAGCCGGGTCTTGATCCCCGAGCAAAATCTCGCCTCGGGTCGCCTGGTGATGCAAATTGTGGCCGGACGGGTCGGCAAGATTCGCGATCAGGGAGGTGCGCCGGGTATGACCGGCATGGTGTTGCCAAAGGGCGTGGGCGCATTGCTCAATCAACGCGATCTCGACCAGGCCCTGGAAAATATCCGGCGGCTGACAGGGCAGCAAGCCGTCGAATTCGATCTGATGCCCGGCGCCGACCCAGGCGAGACCGACATCGTCATCAAGCACCCGGAGGGTAAATCGTGGCACGGACTACTGACGCTGGACGACTCCGGCGCAGCGTCCACCGGCAAATACCAGCTCGGCGCCGTCATTACGGCCGACTCCCCATTGCATCTATACGACTCGCTGACGCTGGCCTTGAATAGAAACGCCAACTACCGCAACGCGTCTTTGGGCACGAACTCTTCCAGTATCAGTTGGAGCGCCCCGATCGGGTACTGGTCTTTCCTGTTGAACGTCAACCAGTCCAGCTACCGGCAAACGGTGGCCGGCTTTGCCGGCGATATCGTCTATGGCGGCCACAGCTATGGCATGGAATTCGGCGCCGGTTACGTGCCGTACCGTACATCGAGCGCCAAGGGCGCGTTGCAGTTCAAGCTGAATCGCAAAGTCAGCCGCAGCCGCATCGACGATGTCGACGTCGATGTGCAATACCGGAATGTCGTCGGATACGAGCTCGGTTTTTCGCATCGCCAATACCTTGGCCAGAGCACGCTCGATCTGGGCGCGGGCGTCAAAGGCAGCCTGCCGAAACAGTCGAGCGCACCCGGTTTGATCGTCGGCGCGCCCGATTGGGACGGCCGCTACCAGATCCGCAGCGCCAACGCCGGCCTCGTGATGCCGCTGCAAGTTGCCGCGCAAAACCTGCGCTACCAAGGCAGCGTGCGCTTTCAACATGCGGCCACGCTGTTGCCGGTCTTCGAATACTTCTCCATCGGCAATCGCTACAGCGTGCGCGGTTTCGATGGCGCCTCCACCTTGGCGGCCGAGGACGGCTGGCTGCTTCGCAACGATGTGGTATGGCAGTTGGGAAGAAGCGGTCAGGAAGTGTTTCTGGGAGTCGATACCGGACATGTCGGCGGACCCAACGCAGGCACCTTGCTGGGAACCTCGCTCACCGGCGCCGCATTCGGCATGCGCGGCAAGCTCAACCGATTCAACTATGAAATCACGGTCGGCCGGCCGCTCAAGAAGCCGGCTGCCTTCAAAGCGGAACACATCGCTATTACCGCCTCGGCAGGCGCGGAGTTTTGAACATGAAAGAACAAACCATGCGGATTACTCCGTCATCCGATCGCACCACGCTGCAACGTCTTCTGGCCGGATGGCTGATCGTGCTGCAGGTACTGTCGCCGGCGCTTTATGCGGGCAACGCCTGGGCCCAGCCCACCAGTGCAGCGGCGATCAACCCGGATCGCAGCGTTGCCGGCGAGCGTCCGGTAGTCAATGTGGCCGCGAACGGCGTGCCGATCGTGCAGATCGCTCCGCCAAGCGCGGCGGGCGTATCGAATAACCGCTTCACCGACTACAACGTCGGTTCCAAAG